>NZ_JAGHQV010000022.1:0-103624 GCF_017744175.1 Thalassotalea sp. G20_0
ATCTATCTCTAGAAAGTTCGCAGGATGTCAAGGCCAGGTAAGGTTCTTCGCGTTGCTTCGAATTAAACCACATGCTCCACCGCTTGTGCGGGCCCCCGTCAATTCATTTGAGTTTTAACCTTGCGGCCGTACTCCCCAGGCGGTCTACTTATCGCGTTAGCTGCGTTACCCGTCGTACAAGACAACCGACAACTAGTAGACATCGTTTACGGCGTGGACTACCAGGGTATCTAATCCTGTTTGCTCCCCACGCTTTCGTACCTCAGCGTCAGTATCAGGCCAGAGTGTCGCCTTCGCCACTGGTGTTCCTTCCTATATCTACGCATTTCACCGCTACACAGGAAATTCCACACTCCTCTCCCGTACTCCAGCCACCCAGTTTTGGATGCAGTTCCCAGGTTGAGCCCGGGGCTTTCACATCCAACTTAGGTGGCCGCCTACGCACGCTTTACGCCCAGTAATTCCGATTAACGCTCGCACCCTCCGTATTACCGCGGCTGCTGGCACGGAGTTAGCCGGTGCTTCTTCTGTGGGTAACGTCACAGCTGAAGGGTATTAATCTTCAACCTTTCCTCCCCACTGAAAGTGCTTTACAACCCTAGGGCCTTCTTCACACACGCGGCATGGCTGCATCAGGCTTTCGCCCATTGTGCAATATTCCCCACTGCTGCCTCCCGTAGGAGTCTGGGCCGTGTCTCAGTCCCAGTGTGGCTGATCATCCTCTCAGACCAGCTACGGATCGTCGCCTTGGTAGGCCTTTACCCCACCAACAAGCTAATCCGACGCAGGCTCATCTGATAGCGAAAGGCTCCGAAGAGTCCCCTCCTTTCCCCCGTAGGGCGTATGCGGTATTAATCCGGATTTCTCCGGGCTATCCCCCACTACCAGGCAGATTCCTACGTGTTACGCACCCGTCCGCCGCTCGTCAGCGAAGTGCAAGCACTTCCTGCTACCGCTCGACTTGCATGTGTTAGGCCTGCCGCCAGCGTTCAATCTGAGCCATGATCAAACTCTTCAGTTTAAATCGTTGTGTCAACCCGAAGGCTAACGGCTCAATGTCACAATTAAACGTACATGAATTTACAGGTATGTTCGCTTGATTAATTAAGCATCTTAAAGTGTTCAAAGCCGAAGCCTTGTTACCGATGCAATCGCACAAGCGCCCACACGAATTGTCTGATATCTTGTTAAAGAACTGATTAAATCGTAGTGATTTAATCGCTGATTCAGCAGTCAGCGCCGATCAGCAAGGCCGCCTATCTTACCGTGGCGGTTTTCGTTGTCAAGCATTCGTTTTTCAGAAGAAGAAAGTAGCTTTCCAACTCGCTAACGTTGCTCTCAAGCCCTGTAAGCGGAGGCGCATCTTACCGCGCCAGCTTGATTTGTCAACCGGTTGTTTTTCATTCATTTCAAAACAACCCATTTTCAAACCGCACTTCCCGGTCAGCGATGATGATTCATTCTGCTGATCCGTGGGTGACCGTTTCAGGTTAGCCCGTGGAAGAGCGGCGCATTCTACGCAGGTGTGGATAAAAGTCAACACCCTGTTTTTTTTAACCTCATAAAAAAAGCCGCTATTTAGCGACTTTTTTCAGAACGTTTAATCTGCATCAGGCTTCCATAGAGCCTTTCAGCTTTTTCATCGCATTCTTTTCCAACTGGCGGATGCGCTCAGCAGATACGCCATAGGTATCCGCCAGCTCATGCAGCGTTGCCTTTTCGTCTGCCAGCCAACGCTTTTGCAGAATATCCCGACTGCGTTCGTCCAGCTGTGCCAGCGCACTTCTCAGCTGGGAAATAGAACTGTCGGACCAGTCGGCATCTTCAAGCAAAGAAGAAGGGTCCGAGTTATGATCTTCCAGATAGTACGCAGGTGCCTGATAAGCGGTATCGCTATCATCGTCCCCATAGCCATCAAAAGCGGTATCCTGACCAGCCATTCGGCTTTCCATTTCACGAACCACTTTAGCTTCAACGCCCAGATCTTTGGCTACGGCATCCGCTTCATCGTTAGTTAACCAGGACAGACGCTTTTTAGCACTGCGCAGGTTAAAGAAAAGTTTGCGTTGCGCTTTCGTGGTCGCGACTTTCACAATGCGCCAGTTGCGTAGAATAAATTCGTGTATTTCCGCTTTGACCCAATGCACAGCAAAGGAAACGAGCCTTACCCCAACTTCAGGGTTAAAACGCTTAACTGCCTTCATAAGGCCCACATTGCCTTCCTGAATCAGATCTGCCAGTGGCAGACCATAGCCGGAATAGCTTTTGGCAATGTGAACAACAAAGCGAAGGTGAGACATGACCAGCTGACGAGCCGCTTCCAGATCATTATGAAAGAAGAGGCGCTCAGCAAGGGTCTTTTCCTGTTCAGCAGACAACACAGCAATACTGCTGACTGACGCAACATATGCATCAATATTGCGACCAGGAACTAACATATCGACTGGTTGAAGACTGGTGCCCATAACTGACTCCGTCAAGATACCCTCTTAATTAGACTCTGTTAAAATAGCTGAAGTTCAAACGAATACTAATAATAACAACAATTGGGTTCACAATCGCTATCGACTTTACAGGACATTTTCTTACTTTACACAGACTAATCAGGTACTAAAGCCTGAAAATGTCGATAGCAGCTGCTCATTGCCCCCAGAACACCAAACGCTATTCCGGCAAGCAACAATACGCCTAACACACCAAAACCGGGGCCGGATAATACCATCTCGCTATTATACAGTCCGGCAATATTCATCATTTCATGACTCAGGACAGCTAATAATGAAAAAACAATCACTTGAGCCAGGATGGCACCAATCACGCCATACCAGATCCCCATATAGATGAAGGGCATGGCAATAAAGCCCCGGGTTCCCCCCACCATACTGATAATTTTGATTTCATCACGACGGCTTTCAATACTGAGGCGCACGGTGTTGCTGATCACCAGAACCACGGTAAGCCCAAGAATCCCGCCCAGCATAACAGCAAAGCGTTCAAGCATCGTTAATATTGCCTGCAGCCTCTGTACCCACTGGCGATCCAGGCGAACCTGGTCAACCCCTTCCATTTGTTGATAATGGACCACGGCATCATCCAGTTGTTCAAAAGAAGCCTCACTGACAGGCAGCAGCGCAATCACCCCCGGCAATGGATTAAACCCAAGCTGGCTAATCACATCCTGCAGTCCGGCCTTTTGCTGAAAGTCGTTCACCCCCTGCTCCGGTGACAGGTAGACAACTTCTTTAATCAGAGGGTCTTGACGATAATCCGCAATACGTTGATCAATAATTTTCTGGCTAACCCCATGATTGAGGTAAATGGAGATTTTGGGTTGCCCATCCCAGGCTGCCCCAAGCACCTGCACATTGCTCACCAGAACAAACAGTAAAACCGGCAGGGAAAAGGCAACCGCGATCAGCAAGCTGTTTAACAGACTGGCCACAGGGTTGTTCAGCAGACGGGTCAGTGCATCCCTGCCCACCTGCCGATGCAGGCTGACGAAAGAGTGCAGTGTCAGGGTTGCTACCGTCTGGCGATTGGCACCTCTTTTATGGGCATCTTTATGGGCTTCTTTAGGAACAAAGCTTCCCGCACTCTTTCCAGTGGTTTTGCCCATACCAGTCTGTTCATCCACTGTGTGCCGACGACCATTTTGCTGTCGCCTGTTCTTACTAAACAGACTCACTGAACCTCCTGGTCTGCAACCAGCCTGCCATGATCCAGGGTCAAAATACGGTGTCGCATCCGGGCCACCAGCGCCAGGTCATGACTGGCGATCAACACGGTAACACCCACCTGATTAAAATTTTCAAACAGCTTCATTATTTCCGTGGACAACTGCGGATCAAGGTTTCCGGTGGGCTCATCCGCAAGAATCAAAGCCGGGCGATTCACGACTGCCCGCGCCAGGCCAACCCGCTGTTGTTCACCACCGGACAGGGCCACTGGCAACAACTTTTCCTTGCTTAATAACCCGACCATATCCAGTGCAGCGCGAACCCGGCCAGCGCAATCACTGGGAGAATAGCCTGCGATCAGCAGTGGTAAAGCAACATTTTCAAAAACTGTACGATCAAACAGCAGCTGGTGATCCTGAAAAACCACACCAATATTGCGGCGAAGATAGGGAATCCGGCTGTTCTTCAGAGCCCGCAGGTTATGCCCCCCCACCCAGACCTGACCTGCACTGGCCCTTTCAAGAAGCATAACCAGCTTCATCAGGGTACTTTTTCCTGCACCGGAATGGCCTGTCAGAAACGCAATCTCTCCCCGCTCCAGGTGAAAACTGACCTGCTCAAGGCCAACATGACCTCCCGGGTAACGCTTGCTGACACCGTCAAAGCGAATCATCCAGCTGTCCTTAATCTATCTCGGATGCTATTCAAGTAACCAATGACCTAATGAGCGACACCTGCCGCTCATTGCCTGTTGTATCAACCTTCCCGGGAGAATAGCGCCGTGACAAATTCCTTAGCCGAGAAGGGTCTCAGGTCATCTATCTGCTCACCCACCCCCAGGAAACGGATTGGCAGTTTCATCTGCTTGGACAGCGCGAAGATCACCCCACCCTTAGCGGTTCCATCCAGTTTGGTCAGGGCCATGCCGGTTAACTGCACCGCTTCATGGAACAGACGAGCCTGGCTCAAGGCATTCTGCCCGGTGCCCGCATCCAGCACCAGTAACACTTCATGAGGCGCATCAGGGTCCAGTTTCCCAAGCACCCGCTTCACCTTTTTCAACTCCTCCATCAAATGATCCTTGTTGTGGAGGCGGCCAGCAGTATCGGCAATGAGGACGTCGATATTGCGGGCTCTTGCTGCTTCGAAGGCATCAAAGATAACGGAAGCACTGTCAGCGCCGGTATGCTGGGCAACCACCGGAATCTCATTGCGCTCACCCCACACCTGCAACTGTTCAACCGCAGCCGCGCGGAATGTATCGCCAGCCGCGAGCATAACCTTGCGGCCTTCGGACTGAAGCTTACGGGCCAGCTTGCCAATCGTGGTGGTCTTGCCCACACCATTAACGCCCACCACCAGGATAACAAAAGGGGTGTCCTGTTTCGGGATCACCAGTGGCTGGTCAGCAGGTTCAAGAATATCAGCAAGCTCGGATTGCAGCGCAGTCATCAGGGCATCCGCATCATCCAGCTCTTTGTACTTAACTTTCCTGGTCAGCTTTTCAATAATGTCAGTGGTGGCTTCAACGCCCACATCGGCGACCAGCAGCTGAGTTTCCAGTTCATCCAGAAGATCATCATCGATCTCCTTTTTACCGATAAACAGTTCTGCAACGCCTTCAACCAGAACGTTACGGGTTTTGCTCAACCCCTGACGCATCCGGGAAAAGAAGCCGCCTTTGGTTTCAGGCTTGTTTTCTGGCTCAACAGGCGTTTTTTCGGGCAGTGATTCTGGCTCAGCAGCCCGGGGAATTTCAGGGACAGCAACAACCGGTACTTCTTTGTCAGAAGCCTCAGGTGCTTTATGAGCGGATTCCTCCCGGGATTCAGGATGAACAGGCTTATCTTCAGGGCCCTGAACGACCTCAGGCACAGTCTCAGGTGCAGCATCAACACCGGCTGAAGACTCAGCAGTAACTTCCGGTGTTTCGACAGTGGATACAACGTCTTCTACTTCAGGCTCAGCCTTTGCCTCTACCTGCTCTTCAGAAACTTCATCCCGGGAACGTCGACCCCAGGGCCAAAAACTGCGTTTGGCTTTTTTCTCATCGTCTTTGCGCGAACCGAACATAGACTACTTCTATAACCTTGGTGGGAGCGCCTGATGACTATCAGGATTGCCATCAATCTGAAGCCTGGTCGGAGAAGTCCCCGTAACAGGCGATGAAACGCAATGACAATCCATCATGCAGGCTATGGATAATCGCTAATCCTATCTTAATTCAGACTGTCACGAAATGAACTTTCTCAGGGAAAATAGTCCATCTTTCATGAAACCGAATGGAACCATCCACAATAAAAAACGGCGACTTCGGGCTACTGGAAGTCTGAGACTTTTCTCCGAGTTTGCTTTATTTCACCAGACTTTGCTGTCTATACACACCAGGATGATTGGTAACTCCATGACCTGAAGCGATGAAACGAGTATGCTTACGCTCCCTGTTGATCCCCTGCCCGGCTGGAGCCTGTTAATGCCTCGCAAGTCTCGAAATCCCAAGCATCCTGAATCACGCGCTAACACCGGCCCTGCTCATACCGGTGGTGGTCAGCTGCGGATTATTGCGGGTGAATGGCGCAGTCGTAAGTTACCTGTAGCCAATGTACCCGGCTTGCGCCCCACATCAGACCGGGTGAGAGAGACAGTATTTAACTGGCTGACCATGATGACACCGGGAGCCAGGGTTCTGGATGTATTCAGTGGTACCGGCGCACTGTCCATGGAAGCGCTTTCCCGGGGCGCATCTTCAGCAGTGCTACTGGAAAAAAGTCCGGTTGCCACAAGAACGTTGAAGAGCAACCTTACACTGTTAAAAGCTGAGCATGCCATGGTGATTGAGTGCGATAGCCTTACCTGGTTAAACCAACCGGCTGAAACCGGTTTTGACCTGATTTTCCTGGACCCACCGTTTCGGATGAACCTGCTGGAGCCTGCTTGCCAGCTGCTTGAAAGCAATGGTTACCTGAATGAAAACAGCCATATTTACATTGAGGTAGAGAAAGAGCTGAACCCTTTGCCAATTCCGGAGAACTGGCAGCTGGAAAAGTGCAAAACCGCTGGACAAGTAAGCTTCAGCCTCTGGTCGCGCATGAAAAAACAACAATAACCAACGTCTCACATATGGACTTACCGAAATGATATCAGTAATCTGTGCGCGGCTGATCTTTATCAAATAAACAGTACGTCTGAACGCTGTATCATCCACAGGCTTACCATTCAGTAGGCTGGGGGTCTCTTTTATGACTTTTAAGTGCAAGAAAGCACGAAAAACTGCCTTAAAGAACGGCTCATGGCGATTTGGACGCATTGCTAATCTAAGAATGAACCTGAAAACTCTAAGGAGCAGTTCCCCATGAAACAACCCGTACGAATTGCGGTCACAGGTGCAGCTGGCAACATCAGCTACTCTCTGCTGTTCAAAATCGCTGCCGGTGAAATGCTGGGACCTGATCAGCCTGTGATTCTGCAACTGGTTGAGATCCCACAGGCTATGGACAAACTTCGTGGCGTTGCCATGGAGCTGGAAGACTGCGCCTTCCCACTGGTTCACGGTATCAGTCTGCACGACAATCCGTTTGATGGTTTCCGAGGCATTCATTACGCCATGCTGGTCGGTGCCCGTCCCCGTTCCAAGGGCATGGAGCGCGCCGACCTGCTGGAAGCCAACGCCGTTATCTTTGCCGAACAGGGCAAGGCTCTGAACGAAGTGGCTAACCGTGACGTTAAAGCCCTGGTGGTGGGTAACCCGGCAAACACCAACTGTCTGATATTGTCCCGCAATGCGCCCGACCTGGCACCATCCCAGTTCTGCGCCATGACCCGACTGGACCACAACCGTGCACAGGGCATCCTGGGTAACAAACTGGGGGTTAATCCTGCGGATATCGAAGGTGTCTGCGTGTGGGGCAACCACTCCCCAACCATGTACCCTGACCTGCACCACGCCCAGGTACTGGGTGATGAAGCCGCCATCGATATGATCGATGAGCAATGGTACAAGGAAGAATACACCCCTCGTATCCAGAAGCGTGGTGCCGAAATCATCGAGTGGCGTGGCCTTTCCAGTGCCGCCTCCGCCGCACAGGCCGCTCTTGACCACATGCGTGACTGGGCCCTGGGCAGCGATGGTCGTATTGTATCCATGGGCATTATTTCCGACGGCAGCTACGGTGTTGCCAAAGGCATCTACTACTCTTTCCCTGTCGTCTGTGAATTTGGCAGCTACCAGATTGTTCAGAACCTTCACATTAACGACTACGGTCAGTCAATGATGAAGAAAACTGAACAGGAGCTGTTAGAAGAAAAGGCAGCGGTAGATCACCTGCTGCCTAAAGAAACGGCTGCGTCCCGCGAAGCGTTGAGGACATCCAGCCGCAGCGGCCAGACTGAGTTTGATGCAGGCATCGATACCGGCGAGTCATACTACAGGGCTGACCGTATCTGCTGAGCCGTTCGCCTGACCAGTGATTCAAAAATACAGGAAAGGCTCTATGTGAGCCTTTCTTTTTGTCCACGTTATCAACACAAGAAAACAGTCAATACGCTCTTCTCTGAAACATGTAAAATAACATACCCATAGTCCAGCTATTCAGTTCTATGTTGAGCCTGCATCAGAGATGCAGGTGTACACCCAACCAACGAGGGAAAGCCTCCCTAATAAGACAATAAAAATTATTAAATCAACCATTAGCACCCAAGAGGGAAACAACAATGACCGCTGCCGAACCCATTATGTCCGAGCACAGGAAAGTGACCCGGCAAATCCCCCCTCCCCTGGAAGATCTTCTTGCTGCCCAGAAGAAAGCCTTTCTGCAAAACCCTAACCCCAGCTACCAGGAACGGGTTGATCGTCTGAAGGCCCTTAAGAAAGCATTGCTGAGCAATAAAGACGCATTACTGTCCGCTTTGGATGAAGATTTTGGTGGCCGATCCGGAAGTGAATCATCACTGACTGAAATCATACCGAACCTGGGCAATATCCACTACACGATCAAGCAACTTAAAAAATGGATGCAACCCAGCAAGCGGAAGCTGAACCCTCAGTTATTACCTGCCTCGGCAAAAGTCGTGTACCAGCCATTGGGCGTCGTCGGTATTGTAGTGCCCTTCAACTACCCACTGTTCCTGTCTCTAAGTCCATTACTGACGATTCTTGCCGCCGGCAATCGAGCCATGATCAAGATGTCGGAATTCACACCAAAAACCTCGGAACTGGTTGCCCGAATCATTGAGCAAACATTTCCTGCTAATCTGGTCACCGTCGTTTGCGGTGATGCACAAGTGGCAACCGAGTTTACCGGCCTGCACTTTGACCACATGATTTTCACCGGTTCGACAGCGGTCGGTCGCCATGTCATGGGAGCCGCTGCAAAAAATCTGACCCCGGTAACCCTGGAGCTGGGTGGCAAGTCACCGGTTATTCTGGATAACGACTTCCCGATTCAGGAAGCGGCAGAAAGAGTCTGCTACGCAAAAGCCCTGAACGCCGGTCAAACCTGCGTAGCTCCGGACTATATTCTGGTGAAAAATGACCAAAAGGCAGCCTTTATCGAGCACTATCTCAACGCCTTTCGAAAAATGTACCCAAGGGTCAACGGAAATAATGATTACACCTCGATCATCAATGACCGCCACCACCAGCGATTATTGAAATTACTGGCTGACGCCAAAGCGCAGGGCGCGACCATCCACACTCCGGGCAATGAGGAAATTAACGACGGAAGCCGTCGAATCCCCATCCACTTAATTGAGAATCCAACTGATAACATGGGCATTATGCAGGAAGAAATTTTTGGCCCGCTGCTTCCTGTCATCGGCATCGATAGCCTTGATGAAGCCATTCAGTTTGTCCAGCAACGACCCCGGCCCCTGGCACTCTACTACTTCGGTTCTGATACAAACAATCAGGAAACCGTATTGGCACAGACCCACTCTGGCGGCGTCTGTATTAATGAGTGTTTGTTACACGTCGCTGTTGAAGATATGCCCTTTGGCGGCATTGGCCCATCAGGCATGGGGCACTACCACGGCCATGAGGGCTTCCTGACATTCTCCAAGGCCAAGTCGGTGTTAACCAAAGGCAAGCTGAACAGCACTAAAATGATCTACCCGCCCTATGGCGGCTGGCTGCAGAAAAAAATGCTGAAGTTCCTCTCCGGCCGACAATAGGCCCTTTCTCTTTCAGACTTCGGGGCCGCTTGCCAGCGGTCCTGCAAAAACTGGTTCAGACGTTCAGGTACGTATTTTCACTGAACACCAGAAACTTACGAAGATGATCAATTTCGTCGGCACTGAAATCCATCGAGTTATTACGAAAGTTCCATTATTCCTTATGCAACTCAGGACATAGGAACTTTTGCGGAATAAATCAGTCTGAAAGTTAAGTACCAATTTTCTGTCAGGTTAACTGCCAACAGAGTATGGGGTGGAAGCAGCTTCTATTTTGAGGAAATACGCAACATGAATCCATGTAATGCACTGACTTTACCGTTGACAACCGTTAAACAATTTGCCCAACGGGCATCGGATTACACCTGTACTTGTCCAGATGACTTCTCTAACGAATGGGCTTGCCCGATTGTCATGAGCACAATTCCCTCTGGCCTTTTTGGTGGTCTCATAGGTTGCGTTCGCGGCGGCGAAATGGGTTTACTGGCCGGTGCATATGCTGGTGCTGGTGTTGGTGCAACCCTCACCACCTGTTTTCTTATTGCCTGCTATGGTAGCGAGTGCGTCAAGCTTCGCCAGCGACAGATCACCACCTGTACCAAACAGGACTCCCTTGCCAATGGGCAGCAACAGAGCCTGAAGCTGCCGTCGGCACCACCTTTATTGGGAGCAGAAAGTTTAGATGCTAACTCTAACTGCACAACGCCTGTTCAGTCCCAACCAGAACTGATGAATCCGTTCCTATTATCAGGCAACGGCATTCAGAGTGACCCTCCAGTATTTTTACAGTCTGATATCGCCGGGAAGAAATCAACCACGGGGATAGCGTGCCCTGCCTTCTGTCCGGGTTCACAGACAAACTATGTTTGACAAACAGGAGCGCGTTCATCGTGCCGTGGCAAGGCCCTGGCCATGGCTTGTCAAGCTGGGTAAAAAGATAAAATATCAGTCAGGGTAATCCAGTCGTCTGCTCTACCCACTGCTTAAGTTCGCATTGCAGTTTAACATTCTCAGACTTTTAACATGAATCTGTACACTTAATAACCATTCCAGCACCATGACTATATAAACGCATAACTTCTGAAAATTCTCATATCCTCAACATTAAGTGCCACAGAACGCTGATCATTTGAACCCTTTTGACTATTTCGTTAACATGCCCTTTTACTAAAAAAAGGTCGCCATATTCGCAGATCAGTGAATGACGTCAACGGGAGTCTGTCCAGCAAATTACAAGACAGTTTTCTGGTAAACAGCGGAACTCCTGAAATGTTTTGTATCTCTGATCTGTTGTTGGATTTGTGGCCGGAGAGTCATTTTTAATGATCAAGGTAATCTATCCTGGTACGTTTGATCCTATTACCAAGGGTCATATGGATCTTGTTGAAAGAGCGGCCAAGCTGTTTGATACCATTGTTATTGCCGTTGCTGAAAGCCCCAAGAAAAAGCCACTGTTCGATCTGGAAACCCGGGTCAATCTGGCCAAAGAATCCATCGCTCACCTGCCAAATGTTCAGGTAACCGGCTTCAGCTCTCTGCTTGCCAGTTTTGTGGCGGAGCAGCAGGCCCAGGTTATTCTCAGGGGGTTAAGAGCCGTTTCTGACTTTGAATATGAATTTCAGATGGCCAATATGAACCGGGTGCTGGCCCCCAAAGTGGAAAGCCTTTTTCTGACACCTGCAGAGCAATACTCCTATATTTCCTCTACACTGGTTCGGGAAATAGCCTCTCTGAATGGGGATATTTCCAAGTTTGTATCGCCATGTGTTCAGAAAGCACTGACAGATAAGTTCAACGGAAACTGAGATACTGTCCGTCATTCATTTGTTTTTACAAGCTGAAAGGTAGCCAGGTTAGCTACTTACAGGCGGAGCGGAACCCCAAAGGTCACCTATGGCTTTAATGATTACTGACGATTGCATTAACTGCGACGTCTGCGAACCGGAATGCCCGAATAGTGCTATTTCACCCGGGGAAGAAATTTACGAGATTGACCCACTACTGTGCACAGAGTGTGTTGGCCATTATGACGAACCTCAGTGCCAACAGGTGTGTCCGGTAGACTGTATTCCAAAGAACCCGGACTGCGAAGAAACTCAGGATGAGCTGATGGAAAAGTATCTGATCATCACTGCTGCCTGAAAATGGGCCGCAAATGTATCGTTACGTTTGCGGCACCAAGCTTCAGACTCTACCCATCAAGACACGAGACTATCCATTGCTTTCTCTGCATCATGGATTGACTGCCCCTTGATATCATCGCCCATGTTAAGCCCTTCCGCATACACAAACTCAACATCCCGGATACCAATAAAGCCAAGAAACTGGCGAACAAGCGCCGTTTGCGTATCGAGATCAGTACCCTGATACTGACCACCTCGTGCGGCCATAATGTAAGCCTTCTTACCTTCCACCAGACCGACCGGCCCCTGCTCGGTATATTTAAATGTGATCCCTGCCCTGGCAATAAAGTCGAACCAGGATTTCAGGGTCGAAGGCAAGCTGAAGTTATACATAGGCAAGCCTATTACCAGAATATCGGCGGTCTTCACTTCCTCAATCAACTGATCAGAAAGCGCTGTCATTTCAGCCTGCCGATGGTTTTTCTGGTCCTCAGGGATACCAAAGCCCATCACAATTTCTGCATCCAGATGGGGAATCTGCTGGTTAGCCAGGTCTCTTACCTGATGCTGAGTATCAGGGTTCGCTGTCAGAAATCGCTCAACAAACTTCTGTGACAGTTGGGTTGACTGCCCATGCTCACCAAACAGGCTGCTGTTGATTTGGAGTAATTTAGCCATGCTTCCCACCTTTTCAGATCACTATTGTTATTTACATGATTGTTATATGCATGGTTTAAATTTATCGTCGAAATTAACGAAAGAAAAGTTCAAAATACTGCATGAATGTATCGATTTTTTGGATATATAGAGACCTGCAAAATGTCAAAGGCAACACTCGATCAGTGGCGTATGCTTCAGGCAGTGGTAGAACATGGCGGCTTTGCCCAGGCTTCGGAGGCGATTTTCAAAAGCCAGTCCACCATCAGCTACGCCATCAGCAAGCTTCAGCGTCAGCTGGGTATCGAACTGCTGGAGATTCAGGGCCGCAAAGCGGTATTGACTGAAGCGGGTAAAGTCATGCTGAGAAGAGCCCAGACACTGCTTAAAGAAGCCGATGCATTGGAAAAAGTGGCGGACAGTCTCTCTGCAGGCTGGGAGGGGACACTTACCCTGGCCGTCGATGTCATCTTCCCGAACTCAATAATCATAGAGGCATTAGAACAATTCTCTCCCATTTCAAGGCATACCCGTCTGGAGCTTGTTGAGTCAGTCCTGTCAGGCACAACGGACATGCTGGTCAGTGGCAAAGCCGATATTGTGATTACCGGCATCGTGCCTGAGGGCTTTCTTGGAGAACCATTGTTATCGATTAATTTTGCTCCGGTTGCTCACAGGAATCACCCGCTGGCTCAACGTGATCACGTCATCACAGAGGAAGAGCTTAAACAATATCGCCAGATTGTTATCCGCGATTCAGGCATAAAAAGAGAGGCAGACGCTGGCTGGCTTGGATCCGAAGAACGGTGGACAGTCAGCCACATCAGCTCTTCAATAAGACTGGTGAAACAGGGGCTTGGGTTTGCATGGCTACCAACCCACCATATTCAGCAGGAGCTTGAAGCAGGCGTGATCAAACAATTGGATACCCGGCTCAGTAATAGTCGGAATGTACAGCTGTACCTGGTATTTCCTGACCCCAGCTATATTGGCCCTGCCGCACAGAAGCTGGCAGCCACACTCAGGGAGTGCTGCCATGAAGCCACTTATCAGAGTTTCTCAGAATCAAGTTAGACGAATAAGATCCAGAAACTTGCCATCATCACCGTAGGAAATTTCAAAGCGACCATAAATTCCCTCTCTGGTGACAAATTTCAGCATGATATCGTAGGGAATACTCATACTCTGGCCCGATTCAGTGCGAACTCTTACGGATTGTTTCTGCCCTTTATAGAACTGAAGAACCTGCTCAGAATTGAGTTTTACGGAGAACACAGCCTTATGCATTGCTCAAACCTTTGTGTTTCTTATTAAGACTAATCGTTAAAAGAAGGCACCTATCAGTTTAGCAACCTTCTCTCACAAAGGTTATAGAACAAGGCTAAATTACGGTTAGTTTTCTAAGAAGTGGGCTACCAAACTCTTCACCTGTGTCACTGAAATCAGCAAATTGATTGCTTTCAGAAACAAAATCGCCCGAGGACCATTTCCTTAATAAGCCGGGTACCAGGTACCCGGCTGATAACCATAACTGCCGGAAAACCAGTCAGTTATTGCCCGGGAGGCGGAGGCATCAATCCTTCAAAATCCATATTGTTGGGAATTTGCATCTGTTGCATGACCTGATTGATGGAATCCCGGATACTATCAATCATTGCCTTGTAGCCAACATCAAAGCCCCGGTAAAAAGCCAGCTCTGTGCTCCTCAACTCACCGGATGGCTGAACAACGGCGGGCTGTTTACCCTCAGGATTCTCGCCACCAAAAAATGCCTCCATTGAGGTAGGAACCGTTAAAGCAACACGCCCTCCGGTCATATAACCATCAATAAACCGCCCCCTGACAAATGGATTGTTATCACTGCCAGCACCAGTGTTCCGATAAGCATCGGCAGCTTCGCACCAGCGATCTTTATACTCACTCATCAAGTCTGCTGAAGCACAGTTATACTCTACAATACCCATTGCCTCCATAACGGCAAAATAACCGTCACGGTAGCCCATGTCATAGGGAGTATCAGATGGGCTATCAATATCACCGCCAAGGCCCAATCGACTATCAGCCGCCTGGTTGGCCAATGCATATCCCTCACGAAATCCGTTGATATAAACCAGAAAATCATCCGAACCGGCGGATTGACCTCGCTGTTCGAACTGGTCTTTGGCTTCACACCATGTCTGCTCAAGCAAGCTGGTTTTGTCTGGATTATTACAGGTATAGGACTCAACCCCCTGATCGACACTGGCCATGTCTTCATACACTACTGTCGTGACCTCTGGACACTCATGGGCTTTATTACAGCCTTGCAGACCAATCAGTATTGCAACCACTGGCAATACTGCCGCCAGAAGATATTTCTGCATTTAATTACTCCTTCAAAGAAACTAATGAACTTGTTATTCAATACAGTTTTGACGGGACTGATTAAATATAGTTCAGTTTTTTTTCTGATTTCCCTGAAGGCACTTGATTTTATTAACTTCTTGATAATGCCCTTACCCTTTGAAGGTCAATGACATAAGTTGCTTTAATGTTTCCGGAGCACAACGATTAATAACAGTAACAGCCTGAATACATTAATGTTTACCCACCCACAACAGGATACCGACAATTAACGAACAGCGACACTCCCCGTGGGGATATAAGGTTCAAAGTTCATGCCACCCCGCTCCCTGGCACACAAATAATCCCAGTCATCAGGCAATGATTGCTCAAGCAAAACCAGCCACTGATCCAGCGAGCAGCGTCCCGCGCACCCGGGTACCGCAAAAGGTTGATGATTCAATGACAGGGCAACCTCCGGGCGACCATCATTCCAGTTAAGCTGGACGCCAAAGTGTGTTGCATAATCCACCATTTTGTCAGATGGCGCACCCAGCATGGTCATGATCGCCAATAAGTTACTGTCACTGGCTGAGTAAAGCGTCCATCGCTGGCAGGAGTGGCAACTGCCTTTTTCTTGCAGACACTGCTGCACACGCTTGAAATCTCTGATCATCGCTTTGGCTAATGGTGAACCGATAAGCTGGGCAATTTCATAATTAGCCACAATCCGGCTCACGATCCAATGTAGTAATTCCTCCAGTTCCACCGCCTGCTGATTTGAAATACCTTCGGGCATTGGTAGCTGGTGAATTCTATGTATGGCAATTTGATCGATCAGGGGAAGAAAAGAGTAGAGATCGCCATTACCTTCACGCTCACTCAGTTCAAGCCATAAAGACAGCTGATCACGGTGTTGTTCTTTTTTTCTTAACCAGTCCGCACTTTTTTCCAGCGCCTGAACACGATGAAGATACCCCGGACATAATCTTTGCGCTGAAAAAAGATCATCATGGGCCAAAGGTGACGCATAAACCGGAGGAACCTGAATGCCCCCCGGCAAGCCTGTTTTACCCGCCTGCTCAGGATAAAACCCCAGCAATAAGGCGCTGGCGCTCTGAATGGTACGATCCAGACCTTTGGCAAAATGCTGGCTGACTTTTGGTGACCAGGAGTCGGGGATGGTTTCAGAAAAGTAGTATCTCCGGATTGTCTGCCCCAAAAGGTACTCCTGCTGAAGGCCAGCAGCCGTTAACTGCCCGGGTCCCATTGGCCAGTATTTTGTCATTCCCCCAAGATCCCTGGGAGAACGGTCGCCATGCCTGACAAGGCTGATAAGGTAATCAGCAGGTGCAGCTAATGCCGACTCAATATCCGCTGCATCAGAACGGATAGATAGCAAACATATGGCAAATACGACACCAAAGACCAAGCCTCTTTTTTTAATATCAGACTGAAGTTTCATACCCTGCCTGCGTGATAATGACATCCAGCAGACAGGATAGGAAAAAATTGAGGGACTGGTTGAGATTTACTGAAGAAACCCGGGAATATCCTTTGATAACCCGGAGGCCTGATCCACAATCATATCTTTAATGAATGGTAATCGATTGGTCAGACTGAGCCCGGTATTCCTTATCCAGCGAATACCAAGGGCATTGGCCCCGAACAGATTTTGAAAGCCTGTCATGGCCGCCATCGTCAACGAGTTATGTCCGATGCGACGACGCTGATAGCGATCCAGAACGTGCGCGGCAAAATAGTCATCGCCGCGACCGGCCGCTTTGATCAACTCATCCGCAAGCACAGCCACATCCATAAAGCCCAGATTCACCCCCTGCCCCGCCAGAGGATGAATAGTATGAGCAGCATCGCCCACCAGAACCACCCCTTGTCGATGATACTGCCGGGCATGCCGTTGACGCAGTGGGTAGCGGAACCGTTGATCAACCTTCAGAATATTGCCCGCCCGATGCTCAAAAGCTCTCGCCAGTTCCTGACAGAAAGCATCGTCACTCAAGGCCTCTATCCGGTCTGCCTCTGCCGGTAAAAGGGACCAGACAATTGAGCAATAATGCCGCTCTCCCTGACTTTGCAGGGGCAGAAATGCCAATGGGCCGGAATCCAGGAACACCTGTCTCGCTGTGTGATGATGAAACCGCTCTGTCTCCACGGTGGTGACCAGCGCATGATGCTTATAGTCCTTCTGGTTTGCCGGAATGCCAGACAATTGTCGTAAACGCGACTCACCGCCATCGGCAGCCACCAGAAGAGGAGCACCCAGCACGTCACCATTTTTCAGAACTATTTCACCGCCCTGGCCGGACAGTTTGTATTCAAGGGTTGTCTGTTGATCAAAACATTGCACGGTTGAACTGGCCAGCTGTTGCAACAGCGCGTTGCGAATCACGTCATTTTCGACAATGTAGCCAAGATTTTTTTGTGGCAGCGTTTTTGCGTCAAATTCAACTTCTCCCGTACCCTCACCATCCCAGACGGTCATGTGTGTATAAGGACAGGCCCGCTGGGCAACGATCCCTTCCCAGGCGTCCAGATAGTTCAGCAGTTTTATCGATGCTTCCGTCAAGGCACTGACCCTGGGCTGCCAGGGATCCTCCATCGAGAACGAACCGGGCTGCAATGTCTGCTGCTCAACCAGTGCCGCCTGCATACCAGATCGGGCAAGCGCCAGGGCCAGAGAGGCCCCCACCATACCTCCCCCGACAATAATGACGTCAATTGTCTGCATTTCTGATCCCTATTTCCCAGATTCAAAGGTACGGGAGACTGTAGAGAGCCTCCCGCCGGTTTATAATCCCATGGCCCTGCGGGTAAATGTTGACTTCACCGGATGACAATAATCCAGCGCCACCAATCCCAGATTCCGGGACAGTACCGATGCCGTGTCAGTCCGTGAGAAAAGGCGCACCAGGCCATCACAAAAATGGCTGATCAGACTCTGGTCGCTCAACTGTTGTTGCCAGTATTCCTGCAAACGGCCAAGATCACCTGCGGGTATTTTGCGTTCCAATGAGTCCGAGATATTGCTTGCCAGAGCCACGGTATCCCGAATAGAAAGGTTATAACCCTGACCTGCCACTGGATGTATGGCATGGGCAGCATTACCCAAAATAACCAGCCCCGGCCTTACCTGCTCTTTGGCGATGCGCATGGTGAGCGGATATCTGTTCCGCTTACCCACGGCAATAAACCGCCCGGCCCGATAGCCAAACCGCTGTTGCAATAACGCCAGAAAATCATCATCTGCCAGAGAATAAAGCGAATCGGCTTCCTCATCCGGTAACGTCCACACCAGCCCTGCCCGATGCGCAAAATGGTGATCACCGGTTAATGGAAGCAGTGCCATCGGACCTTGACCGGCAAAGCGCTCCCAGGCCATACCGTTGTGAGGGCGATCAAGGGCAATATTGGCAATAATCCCCTGCTGATGATAGTCACACTGCTGCAGACCGATTCCCAGCTGATCCATCAACCCTGAGCGGCCACCATCAGCCAGAACAACCAGCGAGGCGGAAATCTCTGAGTGCCTGAGCTGAACTTTCATACCTCCGGGGACAGGGCTCAGGCTTACCACCATATCAGGACTGAACATGGTCACCCTGCCCTGCTTCTGAAAACCCTTTAACCGTTGCAAAAGCACATCACCCAGCACATGATTCTTGACCACATACCCCAGTGCCGGGACACCTTCATCAGAAGCCCGCAAGCGGGAAACCCCAAAACTGCCCCGATCAGAAACATGAACATCGGTAATGGCCTGAGCCTGATCCACAAGATCCGGCCACAGTCCAAGCTGCTGGTAAATACAACAGGTTCCCCAGGACAGCGCCGAGGCACGGGCATCAAAACTCGGCGGAATATCTCTTGGCTGACTCAGGTCATGGGTTTCCACCACCGCCAGCCTCAACCCCTGCTTTATAACCACTTGTTCCAATGCACAGACCAGACTGGCTCCCACCAGCCCGGCACCAATCACCAAAACATCGAAATCCATCTTGTCTGTAGAATTTTTCACGTTTCAGCCACCACCATGATTTTGTGGAACTCTGTTGTTATTCTCAGTGCAGGGTTTTGGCAGCGCCTTCTTGTTGTCCAGAACGTTGCCCGGAACTTCCATCATCGCCGGGAAGCTCGGGCAAACCACAAACCTCTGCATAGACATTCAGCCAGGCCAAACGAACAAACTCACTCACTTCAACATACAGTTTTTCTGATTCTTCGCTCTCTTCTGCGGTTTCTATCAGGCTGATTTCGGCAAAGTCCCTGAGCACTTCTTCCACCATCTCACTGACCTGACGACTGTCCAGCCCCTGACCAAAGCCAGAGATAAATGACTGGCACCATACTCCAAGTGACTGCGTCCTCAGCCCAAGCGCTTCATCATCATCAGGGAGCAACAGTGTTGCCGCCAGACTACCAGAGTTCAGCTCATTCTGAGTATGCAGAAATAACTGGCTTAATAGCTGCCTCGCAGGTTCATCAATCGATTTGTCACCCATCTGCTCAGCAAGCTGCTCCAGCCATTTCTCAAGGCCCGGATGGGCACCGGCTGAAAACAGGCCGCATAAGTAGCCATGAATCTCTGATGGATGACTCTGCTCTGCCAGATGACTGGCGAGTTCATCAAACGATATGAAGGCGGGTTTATCGCTGGGCTGGGAAATGTGGATCGTCATGAGATATAGGGCCATTGAAATTACTGAGTCGAACTTAACCGGGATTCTAACAGACTTCCCGGGCAAACTTGTCAGTCATTAAATAAAGAAAGTGTCTATCCTGTTAAGTCCAACCGTCCAACCTGTTTGGAATACTGCCATGCCAGAGCCTTTGTACGAAAGAAATCAGCTGGGCGTTGGTTTTACGTTTCATAATCCGGTTATCTATCTGGATCGCTGGCTAGGCAGCTGGAAAGACGATAAACCCCTGCTGGATATTGGCTGTGGCCACGGAGTTAATACTCACGCAGCCCTGATGCATGGAGCACAGGTAATAGCCACTGATATGGATAAACCAGACTTGTCCAAATGGCTGAAGGACTTGCCTGAGACTCAGCAGAAAGCAGTCACCTGCAAAGCAGCAAAACTGCCAGAGAATATCCCTTTTGCCGATAATGCCTTCTGCGGAATTCTCTGCGCTGAAGTTTTCCATTTTCTGGCCAATGAAGAAGTTGCGCCATCTATTAATGAAATTTACCGAATTCTCGAACCAGGGGGCACGCTTCTGCTTACCTGCTGTTCCTGTGACGTTGAAGTGTTGAAAAGTACTGGCCTGAGTAGAGAGATACGCGACGGTGTAAGAAAATCACCGTTAACAGTTTCCGGTCAGCGGGATTATCTCAACCTGCTGGCACAGGCAGCCAAAGTCTTTAACTGTCCGGAAATAACCGATCCGGTTTTGGCTGCCCATAAAATTAATATCCCCGGCAGAGACTTTTGTTTTTTTGCGTCCGAACAACTGGAGGTATTAATGAAACATGCCGGATTTGTTATCGAAGTATGCGAACAGGGTGAGGCTCCCCATTACCCGGTATGGAGTCATGGTAATCAGGATCAAATACGGATTATTGCCAGAAAGCCCGCATGATTTTACCGTTTTATTACGGACGTCGTTTTTTCAAGCCCGGGCTGGCAGTCTTAAGGTCACTATGATTACCCGGATCAACCAAAATGCTTCGCCTCTGTTTGCAGGCATTTAGCGTTAAGTAGCTGGCCATATGGAATCATATATTTCTGGCTTCTTGGGCAGGTGCTATGCGAGGCACAACGGAGGGAGCATAGCCGTAGCTATGTGATCGGAGTTGTAACGAAGCAGAGTGCCTGAACAAGGAGTCAGAAATATATGATTTCATATGGTTAGCTACTTATATCCTCTTCAACAAAGGACAACTTGATCCATTAGTACAAAGTATTACCCGACAAAATAAAATAAAACATTGTCAACCATTAAGTCATTGTTCTGAATTTCTCCAGAGGCTATAGTAACCCTAATAACCGAGCATTCAGGGAAGCTATGAAAGAATCTGATTTCATTGCCCTCGATCAGAAAATTAACTATCTGGTTGCCCTTTGTCAGAAGCTGACGACTGAAAACAGGCAACTTCGACAGCAGGAGCAGTCTTGGGTAGCTGAAAAAGCAAAGTTGATGGAAAAAAATGACATTGCACGTACAAAAGTAGAAGCGATGATCCAGCACCTCAGGTCTCTGGAGCACGAGTCATGACGGATAAATCATCAGTGACATCCGTTCATATTCTGGATAAGGAATACCGTGTTGCCTGTCCCAAAGACAATCAGGAGGCACTGTACACCGCTGCCCGCTACCTGAACGAAAAAATGCATGAAATCCGTTCTTCAGGCAAAGTTGTCGGTATTGAGCGAATAGCTGTGATGGCCGCGCTGAATATCAGCTACGAGTTAATGCAGAGCCGTCGTC
The DNA here is from genome assembly GCF_017744175.1 of Thalassotalea sp. G20_0. NCBI lineage: Bacteria > Pseudomonadati > Pseudomonadota > Gammaproteobacteria > Alteromonadales > Colwelliaceae > Thalassotalea > Thalassotalea sp. G20_0. The sequence goes on from NZ_JAGHQV010000022.1 coordinate 21,401, forward strand.
AGAATGAAGATGAGAAGCAGGACACCCAGGAGCATATTGACCAACTGCTGGGTAAACTGGATCAGGCACTGGCAGCCGTGGAGCGTTGATCTGATCACCGTTTCTGATGTTCACGAAAACAAAAAAAACTTGCAGACATCTCCTGAATAGTCGATATAATGCCGCAGAAACCTCCCTGGCCTGTTCGCCAGTCATTATACGTCCCGAGCCGATAATACTACCCAGGGAGCTCCTGGCAGGTGCTGGAGTGCAGGTCCGCCTTGTAGCGGAAAGCCCGATTCACCTCAGCAGCCCCCACCGTGACCGTTACGGCCACGGGCAAACGTGGCAGCGGCAGGGTGGGGAGGTTTCAATCACTCGATACAAACCGCCCCCTTAATATCCGCACCATTTAAAACATTCAAAACCCGGGATAATCAAACTGATTTCGTTCTGCCCGCTCAAAAGCATCATGCATTTCATTGCTGTGAGTTGGATGATGCTCATGATCTTCTTCATCAATAGGCGCAAACATACGTTCAACCTGTCGTTCCATATAATCAGCAAGAACCATGATTTCAATTCTACGGTTGGCACTGGACTCAGGATGCTTTGGGTCCCGGAGCACACGGTCAGCCATGCCAAGCACCATGAGAACTTTTTCTTCAAATAGACCACCAAACAGTAACGTTTTACGAGCCACTTGCGCCCTGGCAGCAGACAACTCCCAGTTACCATAATCAGAGCGTTGAAAACCCGAACTATCAGTATGGCCACTGATCATCAGGCGATTATCGATATTATTAATAATTGGCGCCAGCTCAAGTAACAAGTCCTGAAAGAAAGGGTTCATTCGGGAACTTCCCCTTTCGAACATATTGCGTTGGTCATTATCCAAAATAACAATTCGCAAGCCTTCCTGTAGCTGCTCGAGATAGATGAAGTCTTCGTACTTTCCTGCCGAATCATCTCCCCCTATCATTCGCTGGAGTTCATCCATAAGGTCTTTGAAGTCCGGGCTTTCATTCAACGTTTCGGCATTACCATCGCCAATGATTTCAGGTCCTTCCCGACCTCGCATACTGGGGCCAGGATTAGGGATTCTCACCAGTGAATCCTGCCCACCGAAGTCAATTGGGTTCAGGCTGCTTTTATGGCGAAAAGCACCAGGGTCTTCAAAGTAAGCGGCAATAGCGGACTTGGTATCATCATCGGTAGCATTCATGATCCAAAGCAACAGGAAAAGAGCCATCATGGCGATAGCAAAGTCGGCCAGGGCTACCTTCCATGACCCGCCGTGATGCCCGCCTCCTCCACGTTTGGCTTTCACGTCAAAAGGCTCCCATATCCATTAAGCCTGACCTTCAAACATTTTTTCCAGCTCACTAAAACTTGGACGACAATCGTCATAGAGTATTTTGCGCCCCGCATCTACCGATACGATGGGTGGAAATCCGGATTTATAACTGGCTAACGAGACACGAATGCAATCAAATGCCTGAAGCTCATTATTGATGGAATGACCAATAGCCGTGGCTGCCGGACCAACCAGACCGTAGGCAAAGAAGACGCCGAGGAAGGTTCCTGTCAGTGCAGCGGCAATACTGGCACCGATCTGATCCATAGGGCCATTGATGGCACTCATGGTAATGACTATTCCCAGAACCGCGGCCAGAATACCGAACCCCGGTAGCGCATCAGAAACATTTTGAAGCGCTACAGCAGGTCGCATCATCTCGTGCTCTTTTGTTCCTATCTCTTGTTCAATAATCCGTTCGTATTCATGAGCCGAGATACCATCGACTAACGACAGCCGGAGGTTTTCCACAATAAACCCATAGATATGTGGAGTTTTCAGAATAAGAGGAAACTTCTTAAAGACTTCACTGGTATCCGGTGATTCAATATGCTCTTCAAGAACCTTGTTTCCCCCCTTCTTTCTGGCCATCTCAAACAGTGTGTGCAACAACATTAAAAGCTCATCAAAGTAGGCCCGGTTAAAGCCGGTTCCTTTCGCCATATAGGCCATATGCCGTCCGGTAGCACGCACGATTACCATAGGGTTAGCGATCAGAAACGCACCAAAAGCACCGCCAGCGATCATCAGGATTTCCGCTGGCTGCCAGACCGAGATCAGCTTCCCGCCGGCAATCATAAAGCCGCCAAAAATACTTCCCAGCATGGCCAGCAGACCAACAGTTTTCATATCAGGGCTCCCTGCTCCACTCTTCCATAAATGAGCGCAATCTCAACAATGCCTGCTGATGGAGTTGAGAAATTCTGGCTTCAGTCAGCTCCAGTATCTGGCCAATCTCTTTCATGTTGAACTCATGAACGTAATACAGGTTCATCAGTTGCTGTTCTCGCTCAGGCAAAGCTTTCAAGGCTTTTGTCAGTGCTTTATTACACTCATCACCTTCCGTAATGATCTGTATGGAATCGTCATCGCTGACTTCGATGACACTGGCACTGGCTTCGCCATTAGTGAGCGCATCCAGGCTCAACAAAGTGCCAGAGCTGCCGCCCTGCAACATCCGGTGATAACGCTCCACACTGACGCCAAGTTCTGCTGCGATTTCCTGCTCTGAAGGCGAACGTCCCAGCCGGTTTTGCAACGCCTGAATGGCATCCCGAATATTGTGGCTATGTTCACGGTCAGTGCGGCTGCGCCAGTCCCAGTGTCGAAGTTCATCGATCACCGCTCCTCTGATCCGGATTCGGGCATACTGCTCAAACGGGATGTTCTTCCCCGGCTCAAAACGGCTCGCAGCATCCAGCAGGCCCATCATCCCTGCCTGCAGAAGGTCATCTTTTGGAACATCGCCCCCCAGCGCACCGGCAATATGTAGCGCAACTTTTTTCACCAGTCCGAGATGCTCCCGGATGAGTTCATCCCGGGAAACTGTTCCACTCTGTTTCTGGTAGGCATTCAGCCCTTTGCGTTGCTGTAGTGACATAGGGTCAGAACACTATTGAATTACCAGATCAGTAATAATCAGATCATCCATGGTGACCTCAACCTGCTCTTTCACCAAAAGGTCATTAACCCGGGAGATGGACTCTGTGCGAATAGCATCGGGGGCTTCTGGCTTTAATACATCGACGTATTTCAACGTATTCAAATACCGGATAATTTCATTGCGAACCATCGGCCGGTAAGTCTCTAACCGTTTCAATGCCTCAGGATCCCGGCTCATCAATGACAATTTAATCTGCAGGTAGTGGGGACGGGCTTCACTCTTGAGCGTGATAATGAACGGTTCCATTTTCATAAAATGAGGAACCGCCAACTTGTCCGGATCCTCACTCTTCTGTTGCATAAACATCCAGACTGCTCCCCCGGCAACAGCAATAAGCAAAACGGCCATAACCACGAGAGTGATAATAAGCCCCTTGCCTGATTTCTTTTCGACTGCTGCTTCAGTCTGATCCACCCCTTCTGCCATCACGCTTCCCTGCCACTATTAAGCCCCTTGAACAGCAAAGGCAATTAAACAAAATGATCCAGCAGTCGCCCTCCCCCTGAGCGAAACAGCTGCGCACCTGATAAATACTCCACATTGTCTCTCCCCCAATCGGCTTGCAGCAGGGTTTCTGAAGCGGCCATGTTTGCCACCTGATGCCTCCCGGCCTGCCCTCCCTGGCCGGAATGAACATCGACTGATAATTCTGATAAATCCACATTGTGTTCGGCTAAAACCTGTCTCAGTCGTTCAGACTGGTTAAGTAGCAGGTCCCGGGTAGTGGTTGAAGAAGCAGTCACCTGCAGGGCAAGAGATTCTGCATCAAGGGAGACAGACAGAGATAAACGTCCAAGTTCTGGCGGATCAAGCCGGATTTCCAGACCAGTCTCGCCTTTTCTAAGCATCTGGATTAGTTCAGTGCCCAGACGTTGAGGAGATAGTGGCTGAGGAAAAATGACTTCCCGGTGAGAATTGGCAATAGCCTTCTGTTGCATGTTCCCGGCATTGGCTTCAACCGAAGCAGGCACATTCAGTTTTCCCCCATGAGAAACCTGATTCCCATGAATGGATTCAGCTTCTGAGGGCGGAATCAGATTGAATCGTAACTGCTCTCGAATCTTTTCCTGGTCGATAAGAGGATGAACTTCTGGCAAAAAGGGATCAGCTGCCTTAGCCACAATACCTTGCGGCTGTTCAGTTTGGCTGAAAGCATCATTCGTCAGAGCTGCGCCTTGGCCATGGATACCATTTAGCGTTTTTGAATCACCGGTAAAGAGCGTTCTATCAATGGATAATGACTCACTCCCAGAGCTTCTCAATCGTGCTTGAGACAGCTGCTTTGAGCTATTGCCTGGCAAAATCGTTTGACTGCTGATGTCCGATACAGCCCGGAGTCGTTCATTTCGGCCATCCGCCAATTCTGTAACCTCTGGAGTTACCTGATATTGGCTTACCGCGTCTGCACGAACAGAATCAGGCCCTTGCAGACTCATTTGTGCCGAAAATGTCCGACCAATATCTGACCAGGCAAAGTCAGAATAGGATGCCTTGCCAAGATGCATTGTCACTGGAGTGAAAGAACCTACTGACAAGGCGGGCTGCCCCCTATAAGGTTCTAACGGTTGTTCAAGCTCCCCATTCCGGGACATCAGCTGCTCTGGAAAGGCAGGCAGGACGTCTGTCAACCCATTGTTTTTTCCATAAACATCAATTTGTTGATAAATCCGATGAAACAAAAGATGTTGGTCACCAGAAGAAGCCTGTTGCTGCGGTATTGCTCGCACCGGGAGGTTCGTAACGGGCAAATGCTGGATTGCTTTCATTACAACCTTCGGAAATGACTGGCTCGCTGATAGCTGGAAAGTGCCAAGCTATCCTTTCGAGTTTTTTTAATCACGGACAGGCTATCAGCCCGGTGTCGGGTACATACCTGCATCAGGGCGCTGCACAATACCTGTACTCTGGCGAGGGCTCCCTGAACCGGGGGCTGATTGGTTACACCGGCATCAGACATCTGTTGAAAAAATCCCTGCAAATCCTGATTAACAGCCATCATCCGGTCCCAGTCTTTTGATTCAAGAGATGCTTCAAGGTCCAGTTCAAAGGATCTCAGCTTATCGACATAATCAGTAACGGAGAGGTTATGATCTTTCATTTTTAACCTGCGCTGGCTACCACACTGTCTTCAACAGTGCCGTTAACAACCGACTGCCACCCCTCCCTGATCTCCCCCATCAATCCGGAGACTTCATCAATCATGGTCACATCATTACTGGCATTGGCTTCGGTCAGTCGTTTGATGCAGTACTGATAAAGTCCCTGTAAATTATCCGCCAGTTCACCGCCTTTCTCATGGTCCAGGGACTGTTCCAGCACCAACAGGATATCCATGGATAAATTAATTCGGTCAACCTTCTTACTCAGGTCTTTTTCTTCCATGTAGTGACGGGCTTTTGCCAGCGTCTCCATCAGTTTATTAAACAGTGTTGCTACCAGCTGCTCGGGCTTTGCCACTTCCACCGAAGCCCGCTGTTGCTGTTGATAGGCGCTGATCCCTGCCCGCTTCATAAATGCTCCGTATTTACTGGTTATTGCTGTTGTTAATGGACGTCAGATTATTGGTCAGCCACTGACTGGTACCGTTTAAAGAGGCCAGCAGGTTTTCCATAGCGAGGAATTGCTGCTGGTAGTAGCTTTGTGTTCGTTCCAAACGCAGCTCAAGGTCAGCCCGATCATCATTGATGTCATTCAGTGATTCATTAATACGTTTTTCCCTGTCAGCCAGAGCGCCATCGGTTCCCAGAAAACCTACCAGTCTCTCCTCCAGCCGTGTCATTAACCCACTGTCACCAGCAAGTGCTGAAGCCAGTTCATCAAAGTTACCGTTTAGAGCATCATCCAGACGACTGTTATCAATAGAAAGCTCACCGGTACCGGTGGTTTTCAGGCCCAGGTCACCCAGAGTGCGAAAGGGATCCCCGTCATCACCAAACAGCTGGCTCAGCTCCCGACGAAGCTGTGACTCCAGCAAACGGGTCTGGGCATCCCCATTAAGGGCTCCGGCGGATACACCATTGTAATCCGTTAACTGGTCAAAAGTGGTTTTGAGGGTATTCCAGGTATCAACAAATGACTGGATGGACGTTTTAACGGCCTCTTTATCCAGAGTGACGTCCAGTGTGACCGGGGAAGTGGAAGCCGTTTTAAGATCAATCGTGACTCCGTCCACCAGGTTTTCCAGGGTATTATCTGGCGAGGTCACTGTGATGGCAGAAGCACCACTGCCAAATGTAATCATGGCATCCTGAGCAGACTGCAGCTCAGTGAACGAACCAAGGGCTGCTGAGCCACCGGTCAGGCCGCTGAAATCACTGCTGATGGCATAATCTGCACCACTTTCACGGCTGGTGAGCATTAACCGTTGCTGGTCACTGTCGTTAATAATGACGGCCTGAATGCTGTTGTTATCTGCTGAGCTGTTGATGGCGTCCCGCAGCCCGGTGAGTGTATCACTGCCTGCGGCAAGAGTGACCGAGAAGGTTTCACCATTGACGGTGAAGCTGGCGGTGCCCACGCCTATGCTGGCATTGCCGTCTATTGCCTGAGAAGCCAATTGATGACGGCTGGCCATTTGCTCTACGGTAAAGGTGTAGCTGCCTTGTGCAGCAGCACTGGTTACCGAAGCTCCCATCGCGGTTTCATCACTGATCGTAAACGCTCGTGGACTGAAGCCCTCTATGGAATTCAACGATTGAATCTGGCTCTGAAAAGACTCCAGGGATGATTTCAGGGTCCCCACTGCAGAGAGCTCGACCTGGTAGGCCTGTTCATTCCGGTTCAGCCGGGATTCAGTAGGAGCCCGCTCAGCATTGACCAGGGCGGTAACCATGGAAGTGATATCCAGCCCGGAATAAATACCTGAAACACTGAACATAATCAGCCTCTGATTAACCACTATCTATTTGATGTCGGCGTTGCTTTTGAAACATAAAGAACGGGAGCAAAAGCTCCCGTTGAAATAAACAAAACCGCTGCTCACAGAACTTAACGAAGCAGAGATAGTACGTTCTGAGGAATAGCATTGGCCTGAGCCAGAATTGCTGTACCGGCTTGCTGCATTACTTGAGATCTGCTCAAGTCGGCTGTTTCTTTAGCAAAATCAGCATCCATCACCCTGCTGCGTGAAGCCGTCAGGTTTTCGCGGACGTTAGCCAGATTATTTACCGTAGAAGTCAGCCTGTTTTGAGTAGCACCAAGCTGAGCTCGCTGGGCATCTACAAACCTTAATGCATCATCAATTTCGCCAATAGCAGTGGTTGCATCACCTGCAGCAGCAATATGATCATCACTTAAATCAACGGCGGTAACTGCTGCTGCTGCCCCTGCAGTATCACTAATTGATAGACCATCACCAAACGCAGCAACATTGAAATCGGCAATATCAATTGCCACATTGTTTGCGCCACCAGAATAATCTACGGTGATTGTGGCGTTACCACCTGCACTGCCATCTAATAAGGTATTGCCATTAAACGAAGTAGTGTTAGCAATACGATCGATTTCGGATCTTAAGGCAGTAAATTCATCATTTAAAGCAGCTCTATCGCCATCACTCAGTGTCCCGCTGGAAGCTTGCATTGCAAGATCCCGCATACGCTGAAGAGAGGTAGTCATTTCCTCCATTGCGCCTTCTGCAGTTTGTGCCATTGAAATACCATCATTAGCATTTCTCATGGCAACAGACATACCATTAATCTGCACCTGCATTTTGTTGGCTATCTGCAGACCAGCCGCATCATCTTTTGCACTATTAATGCGCAAACCCGACGAGAGGCGTTGCATAGCAGTCTGTAGTCCTGCCTCGGTACGCATCATCTGACGCTGGGCATTCATTGAAAAAGTATTGGTATTTACAGTCATTGCCATTGTTTATTTCTCCATCCATGGATATTCGCTATGAAACTTCAGCGATATTTCTGTTCTTTATAGTTTTAAGAAACGCTGAACCCCCCTATTCGGTGACCACCTGAATCCACTTAAACAAATTAATGATTTTTTTCAGTCGTTTTTAGATTAAAAAAATGATTTTATATATCTTTATATAAATAAATGGGCCAATAACCCGGAACAGAACAAGGAGAGCCCATGACACCGGAAGTTGTGGCAGACCTTTTTAAAGATGCACTGACCCTGATCGTCATCATGGTGTCAGTCATCATTCTCCCCGGCATGCTGGTGGGCCTGGTGATCAGCACCATTCAGGCCGCCACCCAGATCAATGAACAGACACTGAGCTTTCTGCCAAGACTGCTGGCCACCCTTATCACCATTGGCCTGGCAGGCAACTGGCTGATTCAGGAGTTTATGGATCTGTTTATCCGACTCTATGAGCTGATCCCGGAGCTGCTGGCCTGATGATCGGGTTTACCTTCAGCGAGCTGACCGGCTGGCTTGGTCAGTACCTGTGGCCCCTGTTTCGGGTTGCCGCGCTGTTGATGACCATGCCCATGGTCAGCAGTCAGGTGGTTGCCCCCAGAATACGCCTGCTGATGGCATTGGCCATTTCCTTTCTGATAGCACCATTACTACCCACTGTTCCTGCCGTTGAGCCTATATCAGGAGCTGCTCTGCTTATTACCCTGCAGCAATTGGCCATCGGCTTTGCCATGGGATTAATCCTGCAAATTTATTTTGCCATCTTTACCTCAGCAGGTGAGCTGGTATCCATGCAGATGGGACTGGGCATGTCAGTGATGATTGATCCGATCAACGGTGTTCAGATTCCGATCATCAGTCAGCTGTTTCAACTGTTGAGTTTCCTGATGTTTCTGGCCATGGACGGGCATCTTGTGGCCATTACCATCATCATTGAAAGCTTCAACATACTGCCAGTGGCACCGCTTGATCTCTCCCGAATTGTTTTGGAGCAATTGCCAGGGCTGGTGTCATGGATGTTTGCCAGCGCCCTGTTGATGGTGGTGCCCGCTATTATCTCCCTGCTGATTGTCTCCTTTACCTTTGGCGTAATGAACCGCTCGGCACCACAGTTCAATATTTTCAGCCTCGGCTTCCCGCTGACCATGCTGGGTGGGCTGGTTATATTGATGCTGGTCAGCAGTCAGTTTTCCGGAATATTCGTTCGATTCACAGAAGCGGGGCTGGAAGCTCTTTCCAGCCTGCTGTTATAGATGAGGGTTCTCAAGAATGGCCGATGAACCCCAACAGGAAGAACGCACCGAAGAACCTTCTGAGCGAAAAATCCAGAAAAGCCGAGAAGAAGGTCAGGTTCCCCGATCCCGGGAGCTGGTGACTACCGCACTGATTGGCGGTACTTTGCTGGCCATGTGGTTTAGCGGCAACGTCATTAATCAGCGGCTACAAGGAGTCATGCAAAACAGCTTTACCTTTGATAAAGCAGTACTTCGTCAGGAAAACTGGCTGAAAAGCCATTTGATTAACAGCCTTACCGAAGGGTTCTCCGGGCTGATGCCGTTTTTCCTGCTGATCACCCTGGCCACCGTTGGTGCTTCTCTGGCACTGGGTGGCTGGCTTTTCAGTAATAAGCTGCTGCAGTTTAAAGGCGAACGCATCAGTCCGCTGAAAGGACTTCAGCGTATGTTTTCTGTCCGCTCACTGATGGAAGTGGTCAAATCCATTGCCAAACTACTTCTGCTTGGCTTTTGCCTCTGGCTCTCTGCCCAGTGGTTTTTTGCCGAGTTAATGACCATTAACCAGTTATCTATTACCAGTGCCCTTTACCTGGGAGCAGGTTACCTGGTTAAGGCTATAGCGGTGATGACCCTGGCGCTGGTGATTATCTGTATCATTGATATTCCATTTCAGCAATGGAGCCATTTACGCAAGTTACGCATGACACCCAAGGAAATGCGTGATGAAATGAAAGAGCTGGAGGGGCAGCCTGAAGTTCGCTCCCGCTTGAAGGAAAAGCAGCAGGAAATTGCCGGTCGACGTATGATGCAGGCGGTGCCGGGAGCGGATGTGATCATCACCAACCCAACACACTTTGCCGTGGCTATTCGCTACGACCAGAACCGGGCAAAAGCACCCTATCTGGTGGCAAAAGGCGTTGATCAGGTTGCCCTGAGAATGTGCGCAGTGGCCAGGGAGTATAATCGCCCGGTGATTCAATCACCGGTTCTGGCCCGGGTTGTTTATCACACCACAGCACTGAACCAGGAAATAGCCGACGAACTCTATATAGCTGTTGCTCAGATATTGGCTTACATCAAGCACCTGAATGATTATCAGGCTGGAAGAATGCCCACAAGACCAGAAATGCCGGAACCGGAAGTTCCCCGGGCTTTTCAGGAAAAGTGGGATAAGCAGCAGGGATAAACAGGCTTTAACAAGGACCAGACAATGATCAGGGAAGCTCAACGTCTGCTGGGAGAATTATCGGGCAAAACCAATGGACTGCGTATTGGCATTCCATTGATCGTGCTGATGACCCTCGGCATGGTAACACTCCCCATGCCGCCTTTTATGCTGGATGCCTTTTTCACCTTTAATATTGCCCTTTCCCTGCTGGTTTTGCTGGTTAGTGTGTACACACTCAAACCACTGGATTTTGCAGTTTTCCCAACCATTCTGCTGGTATCTACCTTACTCCGTCTTGCACTGAATGTTGCCTCAACCCGTGTCGTTTTACTGAATGGTCATACGGGTCCTGATGCTGCTGGTAAAGTGATTCAATCTTTTGGTGAAGTGGTTATTGGCAACAATTATGTGGTCGGCCTTGTGGTCTTTGCCATTCTGGTCATTATCAACTTTGTCGTCGTTACCAAAGGGGCAGGTCGAATATCAGAAGTTACCGCCCGTTTCACTCTGGACGCTCTTCCGGGCAAGCAGATGGCCATTGATGCCGATTTGAATGCCGGCATCATTGACCAGCAAAAAGCCCATGACCGACGGGAGAGTGTACGACGGGAGGCTGATTTCTACGGTTCCATGGACGGTGCCAGTAAATTTGTCCGTGGCGATGCGGTGGCAGGACTGCTGATTCTCGCCATCAATATTATTGGCGGAATGCTGATCGGTACACTTGGGCAGGGGCTCAGTGCCGGTGAAGCCTTTACTGTCTATTCGCTGTTGACCATTGGTGATGGTCTGGTCGCCCAAATACCCTCACTCTTGTTATCGACAGCCGCAGCCATGATGGTCACCCGGGTGTCAGAATCTGCCGATATGGGAGACCAGGTATCGGAGCAGATGCTGTCATCCCCCAGAGCGATGATGCTGACCGGTGTTATCCTGATCGTTATGGGGCTGGTACCCGGAATGCCATTTATTCCTTTTGTTGGTCTGGGTGCATTGGTCTTACTGGTATTCTGGTGGCTCAGCAAACACTCCACTCCTGCAGAACAAGACAATCCCAAAGAGCAGCAGGACCAAAGCTCATCGAATACCTCCTGGTCATGGGGAGATATTCCGCCGGTAGATACCTTGAAAATGGAGCTGGGCTTCAGACTGATTACCCTGGCTGACGAAAAACAGGGTGGGCAACTGTTAACTCAGATCAAGGGAATTCGCAAAAGCCAGTCCCGCCAGCTGGGCTTTCTGGTTCCCAGTGTGCATATCAAAGACAATTTAAGCCTGAAACCCGATAGCTATACCATCGAATTAAAGGGAGTCACCGTCGCAGAAGGGCAGGTTGACCCGGGAAAGTTATTAGCCATCAACCCTGGTGAGGTATTTGGGGAGCTTAATGGTACCCCAACCAAAGATCCTGCTTACCAGCTGGATGCACTGTGGATTGAACCGTCTGACAGAGATCATGCTTCAGGATTAGGGTATACCGTCGTTGATCCCGCCAGTGTCATGGCAACGCACTTGAATAAAATCATTGATGAACATGCCAGTGAACTGCTTGGTCATGATGAAGTAGAGCAGCTGGTGGATAAGCTACGCCATTACTCCCCGAAACTGGCCGATGAGTTAATTCCCAAAAAAATTTCCATCAGCATTTTTTCCAAGGTACTGAGGGAGTTGTTGATGGAAGATGTACCGGTCAGTGATATTCGTACAATCGGCTCTACGCTATTGGAGTCCTCGGAAAATAAAAAGGAAACCTGGCAGCTCACTGCTGAAGTCCGGGTCGCCCTGCGCCGGGCCATTGTGCAGAACCTGATCGGTCATCAGCAGACACTGCCTGCGGTTACCATGAGTCCAGAGCTGGAGCAGGTGATCATGCAGAGTTTTCAACAGGCGGTAAAAAACAGTCATTTCTCACCGGACTCCCTGCCACTGGAGCCGGGTATCGCTGAACAGCTTCAGCAGCAGTTACCCATTGTTGCTGATAAGTTGATCGCGGAAGGAAAGCCGCCAATCATGCTGGTAAACGATACCATTCGCCCGGCTATGGCCCGCTATGCAAGACTGTGTACTGATGGCATGCACGTACTGTCGTTTAATGAAATACCTGAAAATAAAGAAGTCATTGTCGTAGGTAAAGTCGGGTAAACCCCATAAAAGAAAAGTTGTTTGTTTTTAAAGCTTGATAACGGTATCGTGAAAATAGCTATTTCAACTTCATAAAGGAAGCTGGCAAATTTCGATTAGTGTTCCCTTCGGACAGGTATTTCCATGGATAGGAAATCAAAATCATCACTGAACAGCCGGGAGCTGTCAGGTTCTGCAAAAATACAGAAGGTGCACTCTTCTTCTGAATTTAAAGATCTTGAAACTTATGATCTGACCAACCCGGATTATAAGATTCATGACCTGCTACCTACGCTGGAGCTGATCAACCAGCGTTTCTCACAACTGTTCAGACATGCCATCAGCAGTCTATTCAGGCATAACATTGATGTGCAGTTTGACAGTGTTGATTCATTACAAGTGGGCGATTACCTTGCCAATGACACACCCCCCGATATCAAACATATCTATAAATCAACCACGCTAAAGTGCTCTGGATTTATGGCGATTGAATCTCCAATGCTTTTTTCTCTGGTGGATATATTCTTCAGTGGTTCCGGAGAGAGTGTAAATCCAAAACGCAACGAACTGACAACCGCTGAAATCAGAATATTGCAGAGAGTTCTGAAAGCTGCTGCAGATAAACAGACAGAAGCCTGGGGAAGTATACTCTCGTTCAAAATCAAACTGGCGGATAATTACAACAGCCCGGTTTCAACTCTGTTTCGATCGGACACGGAAATCATTCTGCTGAGCCAGTTTACGCTACAGCTGGGCAGTCAATCCTGCGCATTTCATATCGTCATGCCCTATCAGGCACTGGAACCCGTGAGAGAAAAGCTCCAGGCCTTTAAATTTGCTGAGCAGGACCCCCAGTGGCAACGCAATATGCTGATGGGATTGATGCAGGCCCCGCTGGAAGTATCCTCACGGCTCTGTGAAGTTGATATCAGCCTCAGAGATGTGATGAGACTGAAGCCCGGTCAGATCATCCAGGCCGATGTCCCCCCCAATGTTACCGTCAAAGTTGCAGGCGTACCCTGCTTTAAAGCGTCGGTATGCACGGTACAGAACAGTCTGGCCATCAAGATCACCAAAAAACTGCATAGCGAAGAAGTAGAGGTGTACCAGCACGAGGAGAAGGAAATCCATGAGTAACGAACAAGACGACAGCGCTACCCCAAATGACAGCATGAGCTTTCAGGACAGCCTGGAATCTGAACAATCCACCCAGCCCGTTGAAGAGACAGCCAATCTCCCCCAGGCCATGAGTGACCTGGGGATGATTCTGGATATTCCCGTCACCCTTTCGCTGGAACTGGGCAGCACTAAAATTAATATCGGTGATTTAATGCGCCTGAACAAAGGCTCTATTGTTGAGCTGGAAAAAGAGGCATCAGAGCCATTGGAAGTGATGGTGAATGGCAAACTCATTGCCTATGCCGAAGTCGTGGTTATTCATGATAAATACGGCATTCGTTTCCTGGATGTGGTCAGTGAATCAGAAAGACTGAAGCATATTTCCTGAATGAAAAACCCGAACAATAAATACAGGCTGATGATGTGCGCATTGTCAGCCTTCTTCTGCTTTTTTGCTGTTGACAGTTTTGCCGGGTCAGGCCTGCCACTGATCACGGTAACCAGTAACGGGGATGCAACGGAGTACAGCGCCAGTCTTCAGATCCTGATTCTGATGACCTTGCTCAGCTTTATCCCGGCAGCATTATTGATGATGACCTCGTTCACCCGGATCATCATCGTTCTGGCCATTCTCAGGCAAGCACTGGGTTTACAGCAAACGCCACCAAACCAGGTGTTGCTGGGTATTACGCTGGCGTTGACAATACTGATCATGACGCCACTATTTGAAGACATTTATGCCCTGGCAGTGGTCCCCTATCTGGAAGATAGCCAGACCTTGCTGGAAGCACTGACAAAGGCCAGCTTGCCAGTGAAAGACTTTATGTTGAAACAGACCAGGGAAACGGATCTTGAACTGTTCTTCAGTATCGCCAAACAGGACATACCCGTAAATGTGACGGATACGCCCTTATCAATCGCGATACCTGCTTTTGTGACCAGCGAACTGAAAACCGCTTTCCAGATCGGTTTTATTATTTATATTCCCTTTCTGGTCATTGACCTGGTTGTGGCCAGTGTTTTGATGGCAATGGGTATGATTATGCTGTCACCACAGATGATCTCTCTGCCATTTAAATTAATGCTGTTTGTTCTGGTGGATGGCTGGGCAATGATTATGGGAACGATGGCATCCAGCTTTTTTTGAACAATCGTTAAAAAACGCGTTAAAAAACGGACGCCAGAATAATCAAGCTTCTTTTAGTATTGCTCGCTCAATCAGCTCGGCCTTTTCCCGGAAAAATTTCATCCTGGCATAGAGTTTTAACACTTCCTCGTGAGCCTGACAGGCCTGCTCCTGCTCCAGGTCTGACCAGCAAGGTACCGGTAACTGTTTTAAATCCTGACTGTGGATAAATGGCACATTATTATCTGTACGTATGGAATCAATCAGCTTCTGGCCCGTCTCAGACTTCAGAAATCGAAACAGGACAACCGGGCTAAGGAGCCCATTACCAGGCTTTTGTCGTAAGATAACAAAGGACTGGCCAGCAACCCAGTTATTGCCACATAACTCCGGAACTAATGCCAGTTTTCCCGCCTGCCCCTTTATCGCCAGCAATATATCACCAGCTTGTAATGTCTGCCCTTTCGCTCTTTTCAACCTGTCGGGGCCAATCTGCACAATACGCTTTGGTGCTTCAACCAATCCGGCATCGTTTATATCATTAACAGTTACTTCCATGAATACCCGGATATCCTGCTCATGCTCCCCACCTCTCAACGCCTGGGCACGAATAATCTCAAACCCGTCGTCCAATACTGAAACCGCTCCGTTGGAACGAAAAACCACGGAACGATTGGTTCCTGAATAATGGCCCGGATCCAATGGAAAATTGGTATCGCCAGCACTCAATAAATCAGTGCAATTTACCTGATAACTGACTCCGGTATTTCGGGGGTCCCGGATTTCTTCGACAATCACATCCGGGTTATTTAATCGATACTTTGCTTCCCCACGCTTTTTCACGGCGACGGCCTTAAAATAGTCGTTATCGCTGTTAACAAAGCGGATGATATTGGACGCATCGCCAGCAAAAATAAGCACAAACAGAGGCTGTGCTCGTCCTGGCAATAAACCGGCAGGTAACCGTATAACCCCGGAAAGGCGTCCATCCTGAATCAGCTTTTTCCGGAAGTTACGGCTTTCAGCGGTATTTTTCAGGAGAAAGCGACCAGGAATCACCAGAATCATTGAGCCACTGCATTGGTGAAGCATATGAGTTACAAACAATATCTCCTTCTGACGTATGCCCGAAGAAAATCGGCCAAACAGATCCCTGACTTCATTCACTTTATAGCTGTGATCATGCAATAAAACTCCGACACTATAAGCAAACTGTTGAAGCCTGCCATATTGGAAAAACGCCGGATTCAACACCGGGTCTCCTTCTCGCAGAACTACCTGGCTACTCAGTAAAGCGATAAGAGAGTGCATGGTCTCAGGCTGAGGGTGTTCAGAGAACAGCTGAATATTTTTGCCAACCTGTAAAGGCATGAGGCCAAAGGCTCCATCGCCAGAAAGATAAACAGGATGCTGAAGGTCTTTTGGTAACAGGTTGACCACCAGGTCCCTGACTTCCATGGGCAGAGCTGGCCGCACTTGTAGATATTTACCATAAAGAATATCCGGCAGCTCATCATACCGGATAAGACCATGTCGCTTTGCGGTAGCAAGAGAAGTCGTCAGTCGTTCAAGCTCTGGCGCAGGAATAGCCTGAAGATAATGCTGGTAATTTGACCACGCTGAACTCCAGACGGGATCACTTCTGAAGACAGAAACACCTGACAGACCTGCTGACAATATTTCTGCTATCAATGAGTGGTCAGCAGTCTGGTAGATATCCCCGTTAAATCGTATCTCTTCACTGAGCAGACCATGCTCACTCAAGTAAGACCAGGTTAATAGCTGCCCCATCAGATGGATGTAATCCGGATACCAGCTGTTTTTTCTAAGCTGATCCGGTGCCAGTGCTTTTACTATCTCTCTTCCCATTATCTATCCCTGGTGAAATCAGAAGAAAATAAACAGCAGATGAAGGTAGTCAATGAAGCGTATATTTAATCATCTGCTGATTCGATATTTTGCTGCAGAAAAAGCTAATCAGCAGATGATTAGCCATTTCATGTGTGGATTTTTCCTGGTGACATACTGAAAAAACATTCAAATAACTTATAACCCGGTCTGGACTTTATTTTTTGCGATCACTTGAGCATCCACCACCTTTCCTGAGGAGCGATTGCGAACCCGGATAGTCTCAGACATTAAGCCACTTTCCAGCGCAATACCGGCCATGGCAACATACAGGTTGTCCCCTCCAGCCAGTATGGTGACCACTTGTCCTTTCTGAACCAGATAATCAGGAACCAGAGCACTCCCTGCAACCAGGCTACCTATTGCAAGTGAGCGCCTCAGCTGTCGACCGGTTACCAGTTCAGGCTTCTGGAAAAAATCACCTCTTAATTTGTTCCAGGAAACACTTATCAACTGCAAAGCATCCTCAGTGAGGATATCCCCCCGGGATAACGCCTTGCAAACATGGACCGCAGGGACCTGAACGTCCACATCGGCAGTCACATAATGTCGCCATTGCCCGGGGCACTCAACGTTCAGCCTTACCTGGCCAACAGGGGGACGATGATCAGACCGTCTGGAAACCCTCAGAGCCTGCTGACAATGTCCGGGGATCTTTTTTAATGGTCTTACCGTTATCGATTGGCTGGCATCAGGGTAGGCCTGGAGGAAATCGCCAAGAGACTTATCTAAATAGTTGGCAACCCGATCATTAATGGTCTCTTCAATCGACGGCCGGGCTGCGTCAAGAGGCGTGCTGCCAGGCAGCAATGGGGAAAAAAGTAATGAGGCGAAAATACCGGACAGAAGCGGTTTGCTGAATGACATATGCGATCCCTGCTTTTGCTCATTCAGCAATCAGGCTATCACAATCATCTATTGCGGGAAACGTTGCAGGACTTCTTCCAACTCGCGCTTCATCCGAAGGTCTGCTCGTTTTCTGTTCTTGATGTGCTCCTTATGGGAAAGGTGCTCCATGCCGCGAGTTTTTTTCTTCTGCTCTTCAAGACTGGCTTCCAGTTGCTCAAGGCTCTGCTGCTGGGCGGTGAGTTTCTGATCCAGTAATAATAAAACGTCGTTAATTAAAGCGGAGAACTGATTTCGATTCCAGCATGACAAGGCATTAATGGTATGGCCAAAATTCAGGGCGCTGCTGCCTTGAGAGCCAGTGATCAGCTGTTTCTGCCGATCAAGCGCCAATACTTCGGTTTGTGCCACCGCAACCTTTTGTTGCAGCCGCCTGGTTTGGCAATCCATCGCTTTGCAGAGACTCTTAAGCTGCTGCTCATCAGCCATGGGTCAAGACTTCCTTTTTTGCCATCATGCGATTAAGCAGCTGGGTGCTATCTTCCGGGTTCACCTGTTCAAAGCGGCTCTGTTGGAGAAACTGCTCCATGGACGGCCGAAGCTCAATGGCACGATCCAGCTCAAGGTCAGCACCCGCCTGATAGGCACCAATGGCCATAAGCTCCTGAAATTGGTTATACCTGGCATAGTAGCGACGAAAGTGACCGGCGTTTTCCCGGTGACGTTCATCCACCACCTGGGGCATCACCCGGCTTATCGATTTTTCCAGATCAATGGCCGGGTAATGCCCTTTCTCGGCAAGTTCCCGACTCAATACAATATGCCCATCCAGTACCGAACGAGCACTGTCTACTATAGGATCCATAAGATCATCACCATCCGCCAGAACGGTATAGACGGCAGTAATAGTCCCATTGCCTGAGCCTGTGCCAGAACGTTCCAGCAGAACGGGAATTTTACTGAATACCGAAGGAGGAAATCCCCGTGAGGCAGGTGCTTCTCCCATGGCAAGTGCAACCTCACGATGCGCCTGGGCATACCGGGTTAATGAGTCCATCAGCAGTAAGACTGACTTGCCCTGATCCCTGAAATACTCTGCAATGCGATGACAATAGGAGGCTGCACGAATTCTTCTGACCGGAGATTCATCACCCGGTGCAGCGACGACAATGGTTCGGGCCATCCCCTCTGTTCCCAGAGTATTCTCAACAAACTCTTTCACTTCCCTGGAGCGCTCACCAATAAGCCCAACCACCGTTACATCCGCCTGAGTATTCCTGGTCATCATGCCAAGTAATGTACTCTTACCGACACCGCTCCCTGCCAACAGGCCAACTCTCTGCCCCTGACCCAGGGTTAGCAGTCCATCAATAGCCCTGATCCCGACATACTGTGGAGTATCAACCGCTCTTCTGTGCATAGGGTTTATGGGATGAGGCAAAACCGGTATACGCTCGTTGACAACCAGTGGCTGGTTATCCAATGGTTGTCCCATAGCGTCTATTACACGGCCAATAAGTCCACTGTCTATCGGTACACTTTTATTGGTCGCTGCCGGAATAATCAGGTCGCCCGGAGCCAGGCCCTCCTGATGAGTAGACAGTGACATAAGAAAGGACTGTTTTTTATTAAACCCAACCACTTCTGCATCGAACTCCCCACCCGATCGTGAGCGAATGCGACACAACTGGCCAACTGGCAATTTGATACCCGTCGCCTCAAGCAGTAAGCCGTTAATCGATGCGACCCGGCCAGTCACTGTGGCCACGGGGACAGAACGTAAGCGATTGATCAGGGTATCACCCTCCATCGTCAGCCCCGTCATGAAGTGACCGCCTCCAGATTTGCCGGCAGGGATTCCCGAATTATATCCAGACATTGCATCAGCCTGCTCTCCAAACGGGCATCAGCCTCTCCATCACTGGCAACAATACGACAGTCTCCGGGAGTCAACTCCTGGCTTACTGATAGTTGCCATGGAATACCAAAATCAGGTTTCACTTCTCTGAGAAGCTCTGCATCCTGCTCACAAACATGAATCGAGTACTCATCACTTTCGGGTATAAGGTCCAGAGTCTGGCGAATAATCCCGACAATTTGCCCCTGTTGTGTACTGACTTCCGTACGAACTACCTGGCGGCATACTTCTTCCACAACCTGTCCCAGCCAGATCGACAGTTGTTCACGATTTTTCAAGTGTTCCGTCTGAAGTGATGCCAGTTCCTTATGAAGGCTCTCAAACAAGGCTTTATGTTGCTCTGAAGCCTGCTGCACCTGACTGGCTACTTTACCAGAGGCTTCCTCAAATCCCAGGCGCCTGCCTTCCTCATAGCCCCGTTGATAGCTTTGCTTCTCAACCTTTTGCATCTGCGCAGCATGGTTTTCTGCCCGCGCTTTTTCCACAGCGTCAGAGCTTTGCCGGTTATTTGAATTCGGGGCAGTGGGCTCTGGCTTGATGGAGTGAGCCTGGTAACTTTTTTCTTTAAATATGTCTGCTTCGTTTTCAGTGGATGCACCGCCAGTGCGCTCCTGAATAGACTCACGATCATGCACGGGAAACTGAAACCGTTTATAGGCCGCTGTCTCAGGCTGCCAGATCCTGTTTCTGTTTTTCATGGTAGCCTCTTGGCAATTACTCGATCATCTCTTCATCATCATTGAAGCTCAGCTCAATTTCTCCGCTGGCCGCCAGCTGCCGGGCGATGCGCAGAACATCATTCCTTGCACCCTGCACCTGGCTGGCACGGACAGAACCGAGGTTTTCAATATCTTCCAGAAGAAACTTTGCAGTACGTTTGGTCATGGTAGCCAGAATGGCATCCATCACCTCTTGGGCCACGCCTTTGAGCGCCAACGCCAGAATATCCTGACTGACTTCACTGATAATTCTGCGCAATACATCCTCATCCAGACGGACAATATGTTCAAAGACAAACATCTGTTGTTCAATTTTTTCCGCCAGCTTCTTATCCTGCTCTTTAAAGAAGCCCAGGACATTTTTAACGGTAGTTTCACCCATCCGATTCATAATATCGGCAACCTGCCTGAGACCACTGACCGTGGTGTTATGGCTGGTGCCCAGTCGGCCAATATTGTCATCAAACATCCGGTTCAATTCTTGCAAAATGGAAGGATGGAGTTCTTCAAGTCTTGCAACCCTGGATAAGAGGTCTTGATGAGAGGCCACCGGCAATCGCTGCAATACTTCAGCGGCCTGCTCTGGTTCAAGGTAGGTCAGAACAACAGCCTGCAACTGAGGGTGTTCGCCCGCAATCAACTCGGTAATGGTTGCTGAGTCCATTAACTTCATGGTTTCCAGAGAGTTATCCTCATCACCAAAAATGGAGTCCATCACCCCCTTTGCTTCTTTATCTCCCAGGGCCAGCTTCAGTGTCTTATCCAGGTAACCCCGGGATGAACCGGTTAAACCGCTGTCATAACGATAGGTGTGAAAGAAAAGCTCCAGAACTTCCTGCACCTGGTCACGTTTCAGTGGTGCCATGGCGGCCATTGAGGCACTGATCTGGCGAACCTCTCTCTGGCTGAGATGCCCCATTACCTTGGCTGCACCTTTCTCACCCAGGCTCAGCAGTAAAATAGCAATATCTCTGGTCGTCGGCTGTCGTAAAGCCAGTGCAGTCCCATCAGTCATAGCTGCTCATCCATAATTTAATGACCTGGGCAACCCGTTCAGGCTGCTTGGTTGACAGTTTTCTCATATGAGTTATCTGAGTTTCAAAGTCTGCCAGTTCAGGAGGGAGCAAATTGAACGTTTCGTCAAACAGAATCCGACGCTCATTCTCTTCTCCTTCCTGACTGTCCAGTGCACCACCTTCAACCAGTGCCGGTAAAGACTCTTTGGGAGGCTCCAGATTAACGGTCACCTGCTTCATTAATGGACGGATAAGAAACATCAGCACCATGACCGCCAGTAACGTGCCGCTACCATATTTGACGTAATACAACGCCTGAGGTTGCTGCCACCAGACAAGGGGCTCTGGAGCAACACTTGCTACAGGCACAAACGGTGCCGTGTGAATACTGATCTGATCGCCTCTTGCCTGATCCAGACCGGTGGCATCAATGATCAACTGACGGATACTGTCCAGTCTGGCCTGATCCCAACTCACCGTTCCCAGAGCCTGATCGGGCTTCTCATTAAAAACCACCGCGATACTGAGCTTTTCGATCCGTCCCTGCTGATTGGAAACCTGTCGTACCACCTTGTCGACCTCATAATTGCGCACAAACTCAGACTGGGTACTGGTTTCAGTATCATCCTCAGGGTCGGTCTCTTCCGGTGGCTGATTACTCAATGTACCGGGAATACCTCTTGCCTGACCACCGGTATTGATCCGCTCTTTACCCTGTTCACTGCGCAACACTGCGGTACCGGGGTCAAACTGTTCAACGGTCTGAATAACCTTTTCAAAGTCAACGCTAGCCGTTACCTGGGCCCGATAATTTCCCGGGCCTACCAGTGGTTCCAGCAAATGACTGATTCTTTCCTGGTAACGGGATTCCACCTGTTGCTTGAAATCAAACTGCCTTGAGACTTCTCCCAAAGCACTGTCATTAAGCAGAACCTCTGAAGAGAGCAGCTTGCCACTTTGATCAATGACCGACACATCCTCTCTATTCATATTGGCAACACTGGTAGCCACCAGGTTGATAATGCCTTCTATCTGTTCAGAGTTCAGCCGGTAGCCCGCATACAGGCTTACAAAAACAGATGCCGATGGTTTTTCCTGACGCCGGATAAAGCTGCTTCTCTTGGGAATGGCTAAGTGAATCCGTGCGTTTTTGACCGGTTTCAGACTAATAATGGTTTGGGCAAGCTCACCCTCCAGCCCCCTGAGGTATCGAACCCCCTCAACAAACTGGCTGGTGCCAAGTTCCTGTTGATTCAGCGAATCAAGCCCTTCAGGCGATCTTGCCTGAATGCCCGCGACAGAAAGCTTCATTCGGGCTTCACTGAGTCGGCCTGCATCAACCAATACCTGGCCAGACTCCGGGTGAAGCTTATATTCCATACCTTCACGGTCAAGGACTTCAACAATACTGGCAACATCGTATAATTCCTGATTACCGTATAGAGGCTGGTAATCCGCAGACTGAGACCAGAGCCAGAAAACCACCAGCAACGCTATACCTGCAGCCAGCATCACCATCATGATGGCCTGATAACCACGATTATCCTGAATAAATGATTGTGCTTTTTCCAGATATACCTGCCAGGATGCCTTGACCTGCTCTTCCTGACCAGAGGCCTCTGGAGAGCTATCAGCTACCGTCTCTGCCATGGCTTATTCTGCCTTTACCTAAAGATTAAATTTGCATACGCATGATTTCTTCATAGGCTGCTACTGCCTTGTTTCTGACTTGTAACAGTGCCTGAAAAGAGATACTGGCCTTTTGGGTAGAAATCATGGTGCCAAGAAGATCCTGAGACGCACCGGTATCCACCTCATGCATTTTCACAGAGGCGGACTGTTGCAGTTCATTGACTTTATCCATGGCGGTTTTCAATACCCGGGAGAAGTCCGGTAGCTCACTGCCAGAGGCATGCCCTGAAGGTAGCACTGACTGTGTGCGGTCAGTCAGCACAGGGCTGATAACATCAGAGGGTAATCCTTTGATATCCATGTGCATTCCCTTGCCCATTTTGCAATCACAGCTGGAACCAGGCTGAAAGAGCCCACATATAAACTACGATTCCAGAATATTTAGGATATCGACGGAGTATTGACAGAGTTTAGAAAGGTTGTAATCAGGATTTATCGCTTTAACCAAATCTCGACACGCCTGTTTTTATCACGACCAGCTTTTGTCCGGTTATCTGCCACAGGATATCGCTCGCCATGAAAGCGCATTAAGATCTTATCCCCGGGAACACCCATCTGTTTCAGGCTTGCGGCAACAGCCTCGCTTCTTTTTTTAGACAACGCCCGGTTAGCCAGTTCATGGCCATAAGAGTCAGTATGCGCATCAATGGTTACTTGCTGAACAGACGGGTCGGCCATCACATATTCGGCAATATGACTGAGCAATTCACGCTGTCCGGAATCCAGGCGCAGCTTCCCAGAGGAGTAGTAGAAGGTATTATGCTCAGCCTGGTCAAAGCTGAGCAAAAGTAAATCATCCATACAGCGATAAAACTGCTCAGCAACCTGCTGAACCTCCAGCGGAGTAACCTGAATAACAACATCTTTGCTGGCCTCTGTGGTAATCTGTAATTTCAGCTGTTTTCCCTGCTGGAAAGCTTTCATCAGGGCCAATGTATTGAGATGAATGCTAAGCGGGTCACCCTCATAAAGTCGGGTACGGGCAACTACCCGATCATCCGTTATCGCCTGCCAGGGTGACGATGCCAGTGAAACAGTGACTTGCCTGTCATTATCCGAGAATGGGTCAGGGACCATAGAAAGCGTTTCCCTGTCGCCTGCTTCAGCGGTCAAACTGACATCACCCAAACCGGGCACTTGGTTTTTCAGCAAACAGAAAAAGCGGTTACCGGAATGATGCCACCGGGCATCAGAAAGATCATGAGGGTACACATCATCCGCGAGAATAAAAAAAGCCTGAAAGAACAGGCTTAACACAATCCCATGTAAGATATGCTTCATTATTCAGCCATTGAATTCACAGTCAGGCCATTCTGATCATAAGTAGCGGCTGTCTGCCCGGAAAAAGTTAACTCAATGATTTTTCGCGTACTTGCCGACAACCTGGCCAGCAACCGCCCATTAGCACTGTTGATCTGCTGACAACGGTGCGCAGATCCCTCTAATTGGTACCAGTATTTATCCAGTGCCTGACCGTTGACGGTTAACGTATTGGATGATTGCCGATTCACCAGAGAGAAAAAGTGCGACATCCCCTGCTGATCGGGACTGAGTCCAAAAGGCTTGAGATAATGCTCCCGGAGAGCCCCGTTCATTTGGAGCATATTGAGGAGTTGAATCTGATTTTCCAGGGTGTGTTCAAGTGCCGCGATATTACGCTCCAGCATTTTCTGATGTACGGATTCCAGGACTCTTTCCAGCTTCCTGGACAGTGCCAGGGCATCCTGAATATTACCCAGCATTTTCTGACAAAGGTCTTCTAATCCACCATCAACACCTGATGGCTGGAGAGCTGAGGCATCACTCGCGTTTTTTGAATCAGTCGTCATTCTCTGAGTTGAGTTCATCAGAAAGTTCCAGAATTTTGTCAGCAAGCCGCTGATAATCAATGGGAAAGTTGCCCTTTTTAATCGACTCACGAACACTTTTGACTCTGGCTGCATTGACATCTTCCAGGTCAGCCAGTTGCTGAAAAAGTTCATCAATTTGCTGGGCCGAGGCGCTTACATTTAAATGGTCTTCGGCTACCCGGGGAGAACGGTCTACAGCGGCACTTTTTTCTACACGAACCTTTGAACTATTGACTGCTCCCGCCTTTTTTCCACCTGGGCCTTTTATGCTGGACATAACTACACTCTTCCGAAAACGTTCTGTACAAACATCGGCAAGAGTATTCAAAATCTTAAATTACCAGAGATTATGACCTCTGGATTAAATCCGGTTTACCGAAGGCTATCAGGTTAAGTAGTTGAATAGAGATAGCTGCTTGATACTGGCATAAACCTGCTGGCTGGCAGAAAGAATCAACTGCTGCTGATTTAACCGGGTCGTCGCTTCAACCATATCAATATCTTCAAGGTTTGATTTCAACTGTTCGGCAAAAAGGCGAATATCAGCGTGACTTTCTGAAATTCGATCCAACAGGTTCAGATCACTGCCGCTGCGGGTTTGTGCAGTACCAATACGCTCCATGGTTGCATCAACCCGGGTAATGGTATCTGCAAGAACCGTTGATAGATTGACTGGATTATTCAGCTCAGACACTGCAGTCGTTAACGCATCAAAAATACTGTCCAGGGGAGGTGTAGCAGAGTTATCAAAGAATAGTTCGTTGCCGGGCTGGGTAATCTGAACCTGTGCAGAGCCACTGATGGCCACCTGACGGAACTGGTTGTTGCCGTTGTAGGCATAATCTCCAACGGATTGGACCACCGGTTGCTGGTTTGTGGTCGTACCAGAAAACAGATACTGACCATCTGCCGTCTGATAATTGGCAAGGCTAAGCAGCGATTCATTCAAAGAGCTTAACTCTGTTGCCAGTGACTTAAGGTCAGCACCGCTCTGTGTACCATTGGCAGCTTGTAACAGGAGATCCCTTGCTCTTAGCAGTAAATCATTCATGCTGCTGTAAAGCGCATCCTGCTGCTGCAGCCAGCCAGTAGCGGAGCTGATATTATTTTCAAACTGACCGATGGCTGTCAGTTCATTATTCAGTTGCAAGACCTTTACGGTATCAATGGCATCATCTGAAGGCTGAAGAATTCGTTTGCCTGTTGACAGCTGATCTGAAGTTTTTGCCAGGTCCGCCATAGTATGCTGCATGACCTGCAGCATCACTCTGTTATAGTTACCGGTACTTATCCTCATGGTTCCTTCTCCCTGGAACGGTTTTCTCCAGTCTGTGTTTTTAATAGTCAGAACATAGCCAGCAAAGCATCAAAGGTGGTGCGAGCCACCGAAATCACTCTGGCATTAGCGCTGTAAAGCTGCTGGAAGCGAAGAATACTGGCTGCTTCTTCATCCAGATTAACACCACTGTAGGTACTGACAGCCGCTTCCGCCTGACTTAACAGGGCCTGCCCACCATCAGCCTCTGTTTTCATTCGAGCGGTTTGCACAGCGATATCGCCCACAAATCCTGAATAGGCAGTCATCAATGTGCTCTGGCCATTATTGAGCACCCCTTTGGACTGAATGGCCACCAGTTCCAGCAGGTTACTGTTATCCCCCACGCCACTGCCAGGAGCAGAAAATGCCAGGGCAGCAGGGTCCGTCAGGGCAGTCTGGATCTCTCTGGCACCGAAGCGTACCGGTGATAAACGATAAAGCTGGTCTGTTGCGGTACCGTCCACACGGATTTCAACACCATCAAAAGCAATAATATCAGTGCCTGAGCCAGTCAAGACACCAGCAGCAACCTGAGCACCGTCAGACCTGCGCACCAGGTTGTAATTACCGGAATTATCTACCCGGAAATCATATTCACTGGCCTGTAACTGACTGGTATTAACAATCGTTAATGAAGAAACCGCGGTCGATGACATATCCAACGCCATCACAGCACCAACCGGTGTCGTCAGGTCATTGAATAATGCTGCTCCTGAATTGCCATTCAAGTCTTCTCCAACCTGTAACTGGTCATTAATTTCACTGGTAATCATGACTGCCAGACGTCCCAGCTCATTGCGGGCCTGAACAAGCTCTTCCGACTGGTAAGTCATCAGGCCTCCTATGACACCTCCGGGATCACCCGTAATCGGAATTTCAGAATTGCCGGTATTGAGCTGTAATTGAAATCCATTGGCTGCATCTACCTGACCATTGGCGCTAAGTGCATTGAATTGATTACCCAGAATAAGAGGCTGGCCAGATTTCATATACAGACTGTATGAGCCATCCGACTGCTCCAGTACATTAACCGATACCAACTCAGACAGGTCGCGAATGGCCTGGTCTCTCTGATCCAGTATTTCATTAGCAGGCTGGTTACCTGTGGACAAAGAACGCAGCTGATCATTAAATGCCGCAATGTTAGCCAGCAAACCATTGGCCTGATCCGCTGCCGCATTCAGTTGCTGGCCGACCATGGTCGCCTGCCCCTGTAACTGGGCATAAAGGGTGTTAAAGCGTTCAGCAAGCCCGACACTCTCGGCTATTACCACCTGTCGTGCACTTAAAGCATAAGGGTCAACAGAACTGCCATTCAGTGCTGAAAAAAATTGCTCAAAACCTTTCGATAACGACGTATTCTCATTGCCCAGCCATTGATCAAGATCGTTCAGGTACTGAGCATGGATATTACTTTCACTGGCAAGGGACTGACTCTCCCACATCTGGGCAGTCAGAAAACTGCTGGTGATACGATTAACTGCACTGGTACTCACTCCCGTACCCAGAGCGCCGGTTCCGGGGTATAACGTATAGGTAGGGCTGTACTGAACCGTCTGTCGGCTATATCCTTCAGTCTCGGCATTAGCGATATTATTACTGGCAACATTCAGTGCTTTCTGACTGGCCAGTAATCCTGAGGTCGCAATTTGAGTCAAACTCATGGTGGCTTCCGGAATTTTGTCTTCTGCTCTGGGAGGCTGTCGACCATTGAAAGCAGGGTCTTGAGTACCTTTACCTTCTCAAGGCTCTCAATCACCCAGCTGCCTGATCAAGGCCTGGGCAATACCAAGCCCGCCGCTTGCACTCAAATGTTCTGCTAACTGAGAATCAAACATGGAGTGGAAGAACTGAGTGTCTTTACTCATCATGGGCAGCTCACTGCCTGACATCATGGCTTCATTCGCTTTACGCATACTTTTCAGCAATTCATTGACAAACAAGGATTCAAACGCCCTGGCTGCAGACTCGATATCCTCAACCTTTTCAGCTGGCGAATTGGCAGATACAGACATATCAAACGTTGGATTAATACCTGAGAGCATTTGAGTTCCTTCTCTAATATTGAAAGCAGCCGGTAAGGCTTAAATCACCACCAACTCTGCTTCCAGAGCGCCCGCCGCCTTTAAAGCCTCCAGAATGGACATCAGGTCTGTTGGTGTCGCGCCAACCCCATTAATTGCCGATACCACTTCTGATAACGACACGCCTTCTGGTACGAGGTAGATTGCCGATGCTTCTTCCTCAAGAGAAACATCACTGTTTAGAATGACTTCGGTGGAACCACCATCAGCGAACGCTCCGGGCTGACTGGCGGTTGCCGTCTGCCTGACACGAACCACCAGATTGCCATGACTTACCGCAGCTGGTCGGACCCGAACGTTTTCACCCATCACCACGGTTCCTGTCCGTGAGTTAAACACGATCCGGGCGGCCGGGCTGGCAGACTCCACATTGATCTGTTCCAGCATGGACATAAAAGCAACTCGCTGGCTGCTGTCCACAGGGGCGGATACTTTTATCGATACGCCATTGGTGGCGGCAGCGACACCTGGCCCGAAAAAATTATTGATGGCTTTGACAATACGTCGTGCCGACGTGAATCCGGGCTCCTTCAGGTTAAGCACCAGATGCTTACCATAATTAAAGGGTGTCTGAACCGCTTTTTCGATTAATGCCCCTCCGGGGATACGTCCGGCATTGGTGCTGTTGATTTGAATTTTACTCCCTGCACCGGGATTATCTGCACGCCCTGACAAACCTTCGGCAGACACACCCCCGACAATCAGGCTGCCCTGGGCAATGGCATAAATCTGGTTATCAGCGCCTTTCAGCGGGGTAAATAGTAAGGTTCCCCCTCTGAGACTCTTGGCATCGCCAATGGATGAGACAGTCACATCCAGCTTCTGCCCCGGACGGGAAAAGGCTGGCAACGTTGCGTGCACCGTCACCGCAGCCACATTTTTTGAATTAACATCCACGGTAGAGATCGTCAGTCCAAACTCCCTGAGCATATTCACCAGGGATTGTTTGGTAAAAGCTGACTTATCCCCGGTGCCGTCAAGACCCACCACCAGGCCATAGCCGATCAGCTGATTACTCCGGACACCTTCAACATCAACCATATCCAGAAGCCGACGACCATGGGCTGATGGAGAAGTCCCCATAACCGTGATAGTCAGGCATAGAAAAAAGAAGACGCTGCTCAAATAGTAATGACGTTTGTTCCCTGTCATACCGCCTCCCTGAAATGGCAGCCCTTAAAACGGAAAGAAAGGACTGTTCAACATTTTTGTGAACCATCCTGGCTCATGGGCATTGGCATTATCGCCTAAAGCAATGTAGTCCACTCTGGCCTCCGCTATACGTTCAGAAGAGACTTTGTTATCCGTGCTGATATCTTCCGGACGGACCAGTCCACTGATTCGTATCTGCTCCCGGCCTGAATTAATCGTCAGCCACTTATTTCCTTCGATACGCAAGGTGCCATTGTGCAGCACTTCAACCACTTTAACGGCCACACTGCCTTCCAGGCGGTTATTTCTACTGGAGCTCGTGGTACCACCATACTCTCTTGTTGGTTGAATATCCGAAGCCAATGACCAGCCACTGCCAAGAATGGAGGCACTGCTTCGTCCAAGCAATGTTGGGTCAGGAATGGAAATCGTCGTACTTTTATTGGTGCTGCTTCCGCCCCCCATACTGATATTGGTGGTTCCTTCCAGCTCAATGGTCAGAATATCGCCAAGACGATAGGCTCTTCGGTCAGAAACCATAAGGCTGCTGTAACGGGCATTGAACAGACTGCCAGTGGGTGGAATTTCAGGTTGAGGTACCGCTTCCCTGGTAGCCGTCGTGTTTTCCTTTGGAATGTGCCTGCTTCCCGCCGTATTTTCCGGACTGATGGGTGGTTTTACAGGCTGAAGCTGGCAGCCAGCCAGAATCAGAGACAGTAACAGCAGCCACCCTTTCATATAAAGACTCCTTCCTCTATTTACAGCGCCTTGCAAGCCAGATCAGAGTGTCTGATTAACAAACTGCATCATTTCATCGGCCGCAGCGATGACTTTTGAGTTCATCTCATATGCCCGTTGCACTGAAATCATATTCACCAGCTCTTCTACGGTACTGACATTGGACGTTTCCAGGGTAAATTGCTTTAACAAACCCAGGCCTTCCTGGCCAGGCAGTGCCTCTATGGGGTCACCGCTGGCGGTAGTCTGCTGATAAAGGTTGCCACCCTGTGCCAGCAGCCCTGCCGGGTTAACAAAGTTAACCAACGTTATCTGGCCTACTTCCAGGGGATCTATCACGCCCTGTTGTTTCACCATCACAATGCCGTCATCACTGATGGTGATGCCAGTAGCATCGGCAGGAATGGTGATACCCGGCTCCAGGGGCAAGCCATTACCATTAACGATCTGACCATCGGCATCGATCTGAAACTGGCCATTCCTTGAGTAAACAGGAGTTCCATCCGGCTGCACAAATTGAAAGAAGCCATTGCCCACAATGGCCAGATCCAGCGCCTGGCTGGTTGTCTCATAATTGCCCGGGGTAAATACTTTCTGAGTTCCGGTCATTTTGACGCCAGTGCCAACCTGCAGACCGGAAGGTAACTCATTATCCTGATCATTCAGCGCTCCCGGCTGGCGCTGAATATGATAAAAAAGATCCTCAAAAGTCGCTCTGTCCCTTTTAAACCCGACAGTATTCACATTGGCCAGGTTATTGGAAATGATCGACATCTGCTTTTCCTGGGCTGCCAGCCCGGTTTTACTGACCCATAACGATGGATTCATTTCGGATCTCCCTATCCAGTCCTTTATGTATCAGACGACTATTGATCTCTAACCAAACGATCGCCTGAGGAGGCCATATCACCAGCAGCCTTCATGATTTTCATCTGCGCTTCAAACTGGCGGCTCAATGACAGAAACGACACCATTTCATTGAGCGCATTAACATTACTCGATTCCAGATAACCTGTTCTGAGGCGAACCTCGGGGTCGGCATCCAGTTCATCCCCCGCAGTGGCAACAAACAACCCATCGGCAGACTTTTGCAATTCGTCCGGCTCCGGGTTAACCAGCTTCAGCCGACCTACCTGAACCGGTTCATTGGCTTCTCCGGGCGGAATTATCGTTATTGTGCCGTCTATACCAATGTCGATAGATTGAAACTCCGGCAGCTGTATGGCACCCGCTTCACCCACCACCGGCAACCCTCCGGCAATGACCAGCTGTCCATCCGGAGTAACCTGAAGCTGCCCTGAACGGGTATAGGCCTCAGTACCTGCTGCGGTTTCGACACTTAGCCAGCCATCCCCGTTAATGGCGACATCCAGATTCCTGCCGGTGGTTTGCATAATGCCTGCATCAAAACTGCTGCCAAGACCACGGGCAACAGGCATTACCCGGCTACCAAGGCCATCGCCCTGAAGCTCAACAGCCAGACTGCTAACGAAGTCACGCCGGAAACCGGGTGTACTGCTATTGGCGAGATTATTGGCATGAACCTGCTGGGCCCGCATGGCCAGGTTTGCCCCGGCCGAGCTGATATAAAGCACCTTATCCATAGGTAATCAAGTGTCCGTCAGATGATATTCATCAAGGTCTGCGTCAGGTTATTGCTGGTTTCAATGGTTTTGGCATTGGCCTGATAATTACTCTGGGCTTCAATCAGTCTGACCAGCTGTGAAGATATATCCACATTGGACTGTTCCAATGCACCGGATTCCAGAGAGCCCATAATGCCTGAGCCCGGAGTTCCAACTAATGGATTACCGGATGCGAAGCTGGACTGCCATAAGCTATCCCCCTCGGGAATAAGTCCACTGTCGTTAGGAAAGTCAGCCAGTACAACCTGCCCCTGCGTCTGGGTCTGACCATTGGAGTACAACGCCTGTAAGATACCTTCCTGGGTAATCTGAATGCCGGTCAATGAACCGGGAGGAAAACCATTCTGTGCGACCTGGTTTACAGAAAAGTCCGCACCCAGCTGGGAAAATCTTGAAATATCAATATCCATGCTTATGGCACCAGCCCCGGCAAGACGAGAGTCTCCAGCGGCAATACCCAGCGTTATCGAGCCACCAGCAGGTGTTGCCAGACTGCCATCGCTGTTAAAGGAGATACTCTGACTGAGATCAGCAGTGACAGCATTGTCAAAGTAGAGGTCTACCTGCCAGGTGTTATCTGCCGTTTTGGCAAAATAAAGACTGACGGTATGTGAAGCACCAAGACTGTCATTCACATCAAACGCCATGGTTGAGTTAAACGTACCGGGATCACTGTTATCAATCGTTCCGGTAAGCAATGATGCCCGTGCATCAAGGTTTGCTGCGCTACTCACCTGACTGGTTGCCTGGGCTGGCATGGTACTTTGGGCAATTTTTAAATCCGTCTGGGTTCCTGCCAGAATATTGCCTGAAGCATCAGCAGAATAACCTTGCAGGTTCATTCCCTGGTTATTGACCAGATAGTTATTGGCATCCAGTGAGAAATAACCCGCTCTCGAATAGGAAAGCTCCCCATTGTCGCTCACCATGAAAAAGCCCTGACCGTTAATAGCCATATCCAGGGCATTCTCGGTATAAGTAATACTTCCCTGGGCAAACTGTTGACTGATGTCTGCCACCTGAACACCCGCAACCTGACTGTTACCACCGGCTACCGAAGAAGCATAAACATCAGCGAACTCTGCCCTGGAGCTTTTAAATCCAACAGTATTGGTATTGGCAATATTATTGCTGACAACCTGAAGATCCTGCTGGGCAGCATTGAGTCCACTGAGCCCTATTTTAAAAGACATGTTTATCCTCCCTGATCGTTGTTTCCTTAAATGGTTTCAACATCTCCATTATTGCGCAGAGCGATTTATTCTGAGATGGCCTGAACCGATGACAGTGGATAGGTACCAAGGTTAGCCAGTTTCAAACTGGTTCCTGCGCCCGTGGTTTCAACACCGGATACGCGCCCACCCAGGGTAACTGCTGCTGCATAAGCCTCGCCACCACTGACCGCCGTGGCCGTTATGGTGTATTGTCCCGGGCTGATATCATCAAGAGTAAAATTAACTTTCCCACTGCCATGGGCTCCCAGAGACTGTGAGGTAACCTGCACACCATTGATATCATAGGCCCGGATCAATACATCATTGGCCGCTACCGGTATTTGCGCTTCACCCGTTACACTTCCTGATTCTTCCAGTTCAACTCGATTGGTATTAACTTTTATATCTCTACCCACCAGCTGCGAGGCCCCTAACATTTGTGACTGCTGGAGTGAGCTGATAAGCCCATCAATACGATCATCAATGGAGTTGAGGCTCTCTACCGACGATATCTGGGAAAGCTGTGTCAGCATCTGGTTGGTGTCCAGGGGCGCTAAGGGATCCTGATTATTCAGCTGGGCTACAAAGAGCTCGATGAACTGATTCTGGTCCACCTGAAGGGAGCTTGAAGACGGTTGAACTGACGAACTGGAAGCATTATTTACCGGACTGATCCCTGTCACATATCACCTTTAGCGCTTATCCATGGGTTATCTGAATCATTCATTACTCAGCCAGTGACAGCAGCTTTTGCTGTAACTTTCTGGCACTGACCATCACTTCCATACTGCTCTGATAACTGCGTGTAGCTGATAACATATCTGCCATTTCCTGAATGACATTAATGTCCGGGTAATAGACATAGCCAGACTCATCCGCCAAAGGACTGCCCGGCTCATAACGGCGATTCTTATCACTGGGGGGCATTCTGAACACGTCGTCTATGGTAACCTGAGCAGACTCCCCACCACCCTGAAGCTGGTCATACACCGTAGAAAAAACAGGTCGCAATGGGCGGTATGCGGCTTCTGGAGAGCTGCCGGCACTGGACATATTGGCCAGATTACTGGCAATACTATTCAGCCTTACCGTTTGGGCATTAAGCGCTGAACCGGAAATTGCATAGAGATTATTCAATGACATATTACATACCTCCCCTGATCGCCAGCTCAAGCCCACTCAGTTTTTTTCTGACAAATGTCAGGCTGGTTTGAAAATCCAGGGAGTTACGGGCAAACGATGACTGCTCAACCCCAAGCTCAACGGTATTGCCATCACTGCTTTGCTGGTGAGGAATTCTATACATCAACGACTGGGTATCCGCCGTCAGTTTTAAGGCCCGTTGAGCGGCTTCCGCACCTTCCGGCTGATTCAATTGATGATTCAACACAGCAGAAAATTCGATATCCCGAGCCTTGAACCCCGGCGTATCGACATTGGCCAGATTACCGGCCAGTACCTCAGCCCTTAGTCCTCTGAATGCCAACGCCTGTGGATGAATACCCAACACTTTGTCAAAACTGATGGCCATATCAAGCCTGCCCTGTAAATTGTTTCCTTGAGTACTGCACCAGTGCAAAATGAAATAATGATACCGAAGCACCAAACATATCAGGTTATCTGTAAAGCGCTGCGATACTTTATCAATTCCGCTTTTACTGTCGCGACAAGGCGACCTCTTTGCCATTTACATGTGTAGTAAATTCAGTCGGGGAAACCAGTATTTTTTCTTTCGGGCAGCCCTTTTATATAAATAACTGGTGATGCTTACACAATAGGAAACCGGGCGATGATACAGGGAGTATGCTAAAAATTCAGACAGGCATATAACGTGACAGAAAGGTATTACAATGATTGAACGACACAGAGCCTATGAATCAGTTATTGGCGCATTGGTCGCTGACGCCGCTGCCATGGGGTTTCACTGGTTGTACGATCAGGCCCTGATTGCAAAGTACGGAGGTGAAAGTCCCGAGTTTCATACGCCTGTCCGGGCAGAATACCAGGACAAGGGATACTTTGCCCATAAAGGAAAACAGGCCGGTGAGTTTTCCCATTACGGCGCTCAGTTGCTGTCGATGCAGGATGCCATCATCGCCAATGGTCAATACTCGGAACAGAGCTACATAGAATCTTTCCAGAAATGGTTTGACTTTGGTGGTCAATGGCAAGGTTATACGGATCATCCAACCAGGCAAACCCTGCTCAACCTCCATCAAAGAAAGAGCAATGATGAACCTCTTGCTGCCTGCGGTGCTGACGATACCCAGAATCCGGCATTATCAAAGCTACCACCTCTGATTGCTGTCCATGGCCAGGACCAGGACTTGATGGAAAAGGTAGAATCAGCAGTGCGTGTCACCAATAATAACGACAGTGCCGTTACCTTCGCCAAAGCTGTTACCATCATGATAAAAAGTGCTCATGAGGGCCTTTCACCTGAGCAGTGTGTGGAACAGGCAAAAGAAGTAAGCGAAGACATTACCAAAGCAATCAAAATCGCTGAATCAATGCTCAACCGCAGACCGAAAGAGGTTGCACAGGAAGTGGGAATGCACTGCGGTCTTGACGCCTCATTTATAGTGATTACCCATCTTCTGCTACAGGCCGAGAACTATGAAAAAACAGTGAGAGAAAATATTTACTGCGGAGGTGACAGTTGTGGCAGGGCTATTCCATTAGGTGCAATTTTGTCTGCATGTTTCTTCGGTTCTGATAAAGCCATGCCAACCTCCTGGATTGCACGAACCTCATTACCCGGTTCTGTGTTGCCCCCTGAATGGGAAGCCTTATAATACAAACACTCAGAGTTATCCCATTATTTACCCCAAACAACTAAACCCGACTCGGATAGCCTCCTATAAGCTGGCTCATCATTGACCTGGCTCAGAACCACTGCAAACTGCGGTCTTCTGGCTTTATAAGCCTCTTCTGCCGAAGCTGCCGGGGTGTCTGCATTGGCGAGGTTACTGGCGACGGTATTCAGCTTCAGGGTCTGGGCAGTCATTACCCGGAAATATCAAAGATGCGGTTTAGTGACACAGAAAAACCTGATAAGTAAATAATTGATGATACGCTGGCAGCAGTGGGTTCCACCACAACATCGGTTGGCGCACGGATGAATACCCTGGAAATGACACAGACGGCCAACGAAGAAACGGTGGCCATGACCACGGCGCTGAAAGGCTCACTGGAAGATTTGGACTTTGCCCGGGCAATCACCCAGCTGCCCCTGGCGCAGACGGCTTTGCAGGCCAGCCAGAAAAGTTATGGCAAGGTGAGTCAGCTGTCGTTGTTTAATTATATTTAATGGCTTCGGGCATGATGACATGGACGGTTGGAAAATAGCGGGTAAAGCGCCCTTTGTCGCGACTGATAAGGGGCCAGCTGCATACTGCGGCCTGGGCACCAATGTAGAAGTCCGGCAATACACCTTTTGTACCACCCCGTTTCTTGTATTGCACAAAAGCTTTGGCGGCCAGAAACAAGGTCTCATGGTTCAGTGATTGTTCGCTGATACTCAGGCTGCTCAATAGCTGCAGAACGACAGCGGGAGATTCCATTCCTGCACAGAGTTCAGAAAAAACAATGGGGTTTATCACTGGGCTATGAGTCTTCGAAAGGCGGCGGAACTGATCTTTAGACCAGTTATGCCAGCGACTTTCCCGATCCAGAATATCCAATATGACACAGGTGTCTATAAGCAGATTGGGAATCAGTGATCATCCCTCAGCAGTTTCATCAGCTCGTCAGCGCCCATGGTCAGACTGAAATCGTCGGCGGCTTTTTCTACCGGGTCGGAATACTCAACGTCAACTTTCTGAACCACGATTTCACCACGGTCATTCTCCAGAAAGCTGACCCGGTCACCGGGCTTAAGACCAAGGCTTTTGCGGATATTGGCGGGTATAGTGACCTGCCCCTGCGTGGTCAGTTTCATCATGGTATTTGATCGCTCTGAAATAACTTAATAAGTATTAAATTAATAGTTAATAATATATCGCTAAGTAAATTTTCACTTTCAGACATCAGCACTGGCACACCATTTCAATGAGCTTGATGTGAACAATCTCCGTTCACCCTGAGCGTCCATCGGCTGCGCTCAGGACAAACGAAATTTGGGTACCATTGATAGAGGGAAACCATCAATTACATTGAAACCGTGTAATTGCAGGGTATTTGAATAATTCTTGCCCATCAGCTTAAATGCCGGAATCACTCTCCGGCATTAAGCAGCCTGACCTGATAACCGGGAAATACCGAATCAGCCGACAACAGCTCCAACCCCTCGATTATTGCCTGGGCAATCAGCTGGCGGGCCTGTTGGCCAAGCCGCACGTTATCATCCAGCCACCAGAGGAAAACATGGGTATCCAGTAACAGATGCCTGATGCTCATTCATCACCTTCAAACAGATCGATAATATCGTCATCCGGTTGGTCAAAATCATCCGCTATCTTGATTTTCCCCTTGAATCGACCGGGTTGACGAGCTTTCTGCTCGCGATAGGGAATCAGCTCCAGATAAGGTTTGCCGGAGCGGGAAATCACCACACGTTCACCGCGCCAGGCCAACTCACCCAGCTGCGACAGTCGGCTCTTGGCCTCATGCATATTGATAATGCGATCAGGGTTATGTTCCTTAGGAAAGGATTCAGGCATGTTGTTGTTCTCCGAGCCGTTTAGCTAAACTTGGCTAACCATTCCGAATCAGGCAAGTTCAGCAGCGGCCTTGTTCCCAGGCTCCTCGGCAGAACAAAGATAATAAAAAAATTTCAAAAAATAATGTAAGTAAATTTTATAAAAAACGACTTCTGTTGTGCAGGCAAGTGTTGATATCCATACCGTTCGCACTGAGCGGAGTCGAGGTGCGGTGCTCCCATCCTTCGACTCCGCTCAGGATGAACGGAGTTTGGGTGCCATTGATAGAGGAAACCCATCAATTGCATTGAAAGCGTGTACTGGTTATCAGTGCAAACAACACTTCTTGAATTTTTTGCCGCTGCCACAGGGGCAGGGATCATTTCTGCCAACACCGGCAGGTGATGAAGTAAACGTCGATGCTCGCTGAGACTGTTCACCCTGCTTTGGAGCCGTCTGATTGATCACCATATTCTCCAGGTTGGTTAACAGCTCGTTACCCTCTCCGGAATAGCAGCTCAACTGCCTTAATGCCGCCACAGCGTCCTCCAGATAGCAGTAGAATTCACCTTCCTGCTTCATCACCGACGTATTAATCACTTCCGGCGCAACACCGCAGCGTAATTTCAGTTCGTACAGGGTGATGTAATAGGTATCCGCCCACTCTTTTTCGTAGAGGTCTTTCAGGGCCGCCATAAAAGACTCGGGCTGAGTGTTATAACAGGCCTGGACCCAGGCATTCCATACCTGATTCTTTTCCTGCTCAAGACCGTACTCATACAGCTGATGCAGATAGGTCGTCAACACCTGAAGCTCCAGGTCTCCCTGTTGATAACGAACCACCAGGGCTCCCAGTGCGGCATCCCGGACGTATTCATCAATGCTGCTGTTTTCAATAATGGACTGCAGGGGGCGAATATCGCCGGGACATACGGTGGCAAAAATCTGGCTCAGACGATCACAAACCACTTCGTCAAAGTCATCCCCAATCGCCACATTCTGTTCAGAACTCATGGAGCTGAACAGATCAACGACAATGGGCCACGCCGCTGGCTCACGAAACTGCGTTAACAGATAAAGGGCATGAAGTGCCAGACGGCTTTTTGCCGATGAGCTGCTGCGCTGGCCACGTATTTTCACCGCTTCCAGCGCCTGCAGGAGCATGGGAGTGATCTCCTGCCGATGTTCTGTGGCTTCTCTCAAGGCTGGAAGAGGCAACTCACTGGAAACCCGGGAGAGGCTTTGTTTCAGTCTGGAGAGATCCTCGGTAGAAAGGGGCATAACCAGTTAATCCAACGTATTAAAGAAATTGACCGCTAGGATAGACCTTCACGACATCAATATACAGCCTTTGAAAGCTTCACCTGGATATTCCTGACGGCTTCTTCCCATAAGCCTTATTTCTGATGGACTCTCCAGGTTTTTTAATGCTCCCAACATCATCCCAGCTGTCCGATAATTTCCACCTGAAGATCATCAGGGATCTCCTGAAATGACAATATTGTTAATGATCGGTATTGCGCGATGCGGCTATACCGGGAAAGCAGAGGCCAGAGCTGGGGTGAGACCAGCAGTACGGGTTCCACCTGTTGTTTATGGGCCTGACTGACCAACTCTGGAATATTATTCTGCAATTGCATCGACAGGCCGGGCTCGATAACGAAAGACTCTTCTGAAAACTGCGGATCTCGTCTGGCCTGCTCTCTGGCCATCAACAACATTTTTTCCAGTTCATGCGACAGGGTAAATACCAAAAGCTGCTCCGGCAGCGACTGATGATTGATCAGTGGGTCGATAATCTGCCGTCGCAAGGTGATACGAACCAGACTCAGTAGCACCAGAATATCCTGCTGTGGCCCTGAAGCAGCCAGTAATGTGGCGGCAATGCGTGGGCTGTCAGCAATCGAAATATTATCAGCCAGCAGTCGCTTGAGAACTTGCATCAATGTGCCCGGAGGCAGTTTATCCGGAACCAGTTCGTCGCATAGCTTCGGTGAGATTTGTCGGAGATGGGTCAGCCACCCCTGAGTCTCTTCGAACCCGAAGAGATCGTCGATATGATTTTCGATCATCCTGCCGACATGGGTGGTAATCACTGTGGCACAATCAACCACGGTATAGCCGGCCTGCAATGATGCCTCCCGTTCAGTCTCTGGAATCCAGTAAGACGTCAACCCATAACAGGGGTCTTTGACCGGAGGTGCAAAAGACAGAGGCCGGGCATTCTCCAGGGCAATGGCCAGTAATTGATCCAGGTGCAGTTTAAAATGGTCAACGGTAACGTTATGCAGCTGAATAGAATAACTGTCCGGGTCCAGATTCAGGTTATCGCGTATATGAATCATTGGTATCAGAAAGCCGTATTTTTCCGACAATTCCCTTCTCAGGTGCCTGATCTGACTCGCCAGCTCACCATTCGTTACGTGACTGGTTACATGGCTGATTCCATGATTCGCAGGGTTCTTACTCAGCAGTGATATCACACGATAGCCAATATTCAGGCCAATGGGGTCAACAACCGATATATCCTGCCATGTGAGTCGCTCCCCGGTTGCTACGCTGCTTTCATCGCCTTTGCCAGCCAGTGCATTCTTTCGTTCAGTCGTTCTTTCCATGGATATACGTCGATAGATAAACGACATCATCAGTAGGCCCGGGATCACAAAAGCCACATGGGGCATGCCCGGTACCAGACCAATCACAACCAGTACCGCAGCAGCGACCATCAACGCCCTGGGTTGTCCGATAATTTCCTGTCGAACCTGCTGGTTCATGTCCACAGCCCCGGATATACGGGTCACCATAATGGCGGCTGCGGTGGATAACAGCAGGGAAGGGATCTGGGCCACCAGCCCGTCACCAATAGTCATCAGCCCATAAAGCTGAACGGCTTCGGTACCACTCATGTCATATTGCCAGACGCCAATGCTCACACCGCCCAGAATATTGATGAGCAAAATCATCAACCCGGCAATGGCATCACCACGAACAAATTTGCTGGCACCGTCCATGGCCCCGTAAAAATCCGCTTCACGGGTAATATCTTCCCGTTTCACCCTGGCCTCATTGTGGTCAATCACGCCGGAGTTCAGATCAGCATCAATGGCCATTTGTTTGCCTGGCATCGAATCGAGCACAAAACGGGCAGTCACTTCCGATATACGACTGCCACCTTTGGTAATAACCACAAAGTTGACGATCACCAGAATCAGGAAAACCAGTAAACCAACAAAATAATTACCGGCAATCACCACGCTGCCAAATGCCTCAATCACCTTACCTGCCGCATAGGGTCCGTTATGACCATTGATCAGCACCACCCTTGTTGAGGCAATATTCAGGGCCAGCCGCAGCAAAGTGGCGACCAGCAACAGTGTCGGGAACAGGGAAAAATCCAGGGGGCGGTTAATGTAAATGGTAAGAATCAGCAGAATCAACGACAGGGTAATATTAAAACTGAACAGGAAGTCCAGTAGAAATGGCGGAATAGGCAACATTAGCATGGCCAGAACCACCAGCAATAGCAGCGGTGTCGCCAATAAGGAAGCCTTTGAAGGGGTCGGCAGGAGCAAGCCGGTACTGCTCATTACGGATTTCCTGTGCCTGATGAATGCTGGTATTTTTCAGGTATCTGTATATTCGGTGAGCTGGGACAGAAGGTACTTTGGTGAGTGCGATAACGATCAAGTTGATAAAGGTAGACCATGATTTTTGCCACCGCCTGATACAAATCCGGGGCAATTTCCTGATCAATGTCAGTATGATAATACAGGGCCCTGGTCAGCATGGGCTGAATCAGTACCGGTTTGCCCGCCGAGCGCCCGATGCTGATAATCAGTTCTGCCATATGGTCAACCCCCCGGGCCACCAGTACCGGAGCCCGATCACTGTCCGGCTGATATTTCAATACCACCGCAAAATGGCCCGGATTGGTCAGCACAAGATCTGCACCGGGGATAGCATCCAGCATTTTCCTGCGCGTCACTGCCGCCAGTTTTTGCCGTGCCTGTCGAATCCTCTGCCGGGTTTGTGGTGAGCCATCTTCGTTCTTCAGATTGTCTTTGACTTGTTGTCGTGTAAGAAGCTGTTGTTTCCGAAGGCGGTGTTTTTGCCACACAACATCACCAGCGGCAATGACCATAAGTACACAGGATAATCCCAGTCCGGTGGACAATAACAGCGTTAATGCCCGGGTTGCTGCCATCGGCACAGGGTAGGTGCGCAGTGCCATGATTTCTGGCAGTCGGTAGCGGATAATCAAAAAAAGCGCCACGGCCAATAACAGGGTTTTTAATGATGCCCGCACCACCTCAGCCAGCCCCTGAACAGAACAGATCCGCTTCAACCCTGCCACCGGATTTATCCGCCGGGCTTTTGCTGCCACGATGGTCAGACTGAAGATAAAGGGGCCGGAAATCAGGGCACCAGCGGTGACACTGAATACAATCACCAGGGACATGGTGATCATGACCGCCGGAAATACGGAAAATGCCGTCTGCAGACTGTCCATAATCGATGCCTGGGAGGCATCATTCAATGGTGCGTCAACCTGTGCCAGCATGGTTATAACGGTGTCAATCTGATCAAAATAACGGGAATTGCCAAGCAGTAAAAAAATGGCCAGAGACTGCATGGCAATCATCAGATCTCTTGACCGGGAGACCTGTCCCTCTTGCAGGGCTTTCTTTTTCTGCCGCTCGCTGGGTTGCTCCGTGGGCTCACTGCCCTGCTCTTGCTGTTCGGAATTCATCACTTAGCCGGACAGGAGCAACCCAAGAATCTTCAATGCATAGTGGCTGTGCTGTTCGACCACATAAGGCACCTGAAGTATATTAAGGCTCAACAATACGATTCCGGCCAGAACAATCATGGGGAAGCCAAGGGTTAACAGATTCATCTGTGGTGCTGATCGCGTGATGAAACCAAAGGTGAGATTGACAATCAGCAGACAGACAATAGCGGGCAGGGCTATAAGCAGCCCGGCCCCGAACATCCAGCCAGTCATGGTGATCAGGGCTGGTACTCTGTCGCTAATCATCAGAAAATGCCCGATGGGTAATGCATGAAAGCTGTTAATAACCACCATAAAGAACAGCAGGTGGCCATTGATCAGAACAAAAAGAAGCTGAGCCATAACCTGATAGATACGGGCAATCACGGTAACACTGATGCCATTGGCAGGGTCGTTCAGTTCTGCAAATCCCAACGCCATCTGCAGGCCGGTTAAATGCCCTGCGAGGGTAAACACGCTGAAATAGATCAGTAATACCGCGCCAAATAACAGTCCGGTAATAAACTCAGAACAGGCCGCAAGGACAAGGCTCAGTGACAGGTCGGTAGTCATTGCAGATGACAGTTGCCACATGACGGCCACAGACAGTGCTAAAGCCAGCAGTAAGCGTGCTGAGAGAGGTAACCACTCCCGGGTCAGCGGACAGGTCATGACAAATCCGGAAATACGACAAAACACCAGTAAGTAAAGCACAATCTGATGTGACAGTTCAGAAAGTGCCATACCGCTCACTGACTATTCACAATGGCAACAAAAAACTCAGTAAAGATGGCACTTAACTCCTGAACCAGCCAATGCATTGACAGTGACAGCGTTAACAATGTGATAAGCAACCGGGGCAGAAAGCTCAGGGTTTGTTCAGTTACCTGAGTTGCCGCCTGGATAATGCTGATCAGCAGGCCCACCACAAGACCGGGAGCAATCAGCACCAGGGCCATCCAGGAAACACTCCGCAACGCATTGGCAAACATGTAGACCGCATCGTCAGGTGACATTTACTGTACCCCACGTCGTAAATAACGTTCTGACACT
Organism: Thalassotalea sp. G20_0; assembly: GCF_017744175.1. Lineage (NCBI taxonomy): Bacteria > Pseudomonadati > Pseudomonadota > Gammaproteobacteria > Alteromonadales > Colwelliaceae > Thalassotalea > Thalassotalea sp. G20_0. The sequence continues at coordinate 64,612 of NZ_JAGHQV010000022.1, forward strand.
CCCCGCTACCCGAAATGCCGGAACCGTCCGTGCTATTGTGGGAAGCGAGCGGCAACCTTTTCCCAAACAGCCTCTCAGGTAGAAAAGCTCCTGATGGTGCCTGCCATAATAAGACCCCAGCCATCCACCAGAACGAACAGCAACAGTTTAAAGGGGAGAGAGATCAACATCGGCGAGAGCATAATCATGCCCAGTGCCATAAGAATACTGGCAACCAGCAGGTCAATAACCAGAAATGGCAGCAGGATCATCAGCCCCATCTGCAGGCTGGTTTTAATTTCACTGCTTAAAAAAGCCGGCATCAGTAAGGAAAACGGAATATTCTCGGGCACCACATCCGGTTTATCGCCACCGTCGTCGACAGGAGAAATTTCACCGGATAACACCAAAAATTGTTCCATATCCACCTTTCGGGTTTGCTTCAGCATAAACTGGTGCAGTGGCCGTCCTGCGACTTCTATCGCTTCTCTGAATGGCATTCGCTCTTCCAGGTAAGGTTCGACCGCCTGTTCCCGGATCTCGTTAAATACCGGTTTCATAATGAATACTGTCAGGATCAGTGCCGAGGCAATCAGCACCCGGGTAGGTGGTGTTTGCTGCAACCCAAGTGCCTGGCGAAGTATCGCCAGTACGATCAATACCCGGGTAAAGCTGGTGGTTACCATCAGCAGGCCGGGGAGAAAAGCCAGTACCGTCAATATTATAAAAATCTGCAGGTTAACCGTGTAATCCTGCTGATTATCACCGGAGGTGACGGATAACAACGGCAACTGAGGGGATGCCTCAGCAACTGTGGGTAAAATCAGCAGCAAGGCCGTAACGGGTATCCGCAAACCACGGACATAGACGGCAATACGCGAGACACCTGACAAGACATCAATATCAGAGGATTTCCAGAATGCGCAGGCCATAATAATCCCCTGTCCGAACCACTTCGCCACGGGCAAACAATACCCCATTTATCATGACATCCAGTGGGTCATGTTCCCGACGGTTCAGACAGACGACAGAACCTGTGTGCAGGTTAAGAACATCGGTAATGGCCATACGTTTGCTACCGACATTCAGGGTCATAGTAACTTCTAAAGCTCCGACAAGACCCAGGTTTGACGAAGTAAGCCCGGCCTGGGGCTCTTCATCAGGTTCCTTATACGAATCAGGCTCTGCATCGTCCGTTATCGCTGGTTCCAAACTATCATGTTCTACTGACCCTGACGTATTATGGTCTGCTTCATTATTATCAGGCTCTTCAGGAACGCCTGCTGATTTATCGTCCGTCATCCCATTTACGGGCTGTACATCAGAGCCCTTCAACACGGGTTGATCAGAAGAGTCATGCTGAACGTATTCCTTCGCAATATCCGATGCTTCCGGATTAATTAACGTTGCATGCTCATCATCAGCTGAAGGCTCTTCATCAGCTGAAGGCTCTTCATCAGCTGAAGGCTCTTCATCAGCTGAAGGCTCTTCATCAGCTGAAGGCTCTTCATCAGCTGAAGGCTCTTCATCAGCTGAAGGCTCATCATCAGCTGAAAGCTCATCATCAACTGTAAGCTCATCATCAACTGAAAGCTCATCATCAACTGATGGTCGTGAGTCGTTCACTGACTGTCCTCTCCTCTTAAACACTCATTGATTACCACAGTAAGAAGCCCTCCATGTTGCCCTGTCGTTCCTCGAAACAGGAGAGCATTCTCCACTCTCATATGTGATTTTCCGGGATGGGGTATCGATAGAACGTCACCAACGTTCAGATCACATAATTTGCTCATCGGCAAAGACAGTGGCTCAAGATCAACGGTAACATCGACCTCGATTTTGCCAAGAAACCTCAGGATGCGATCCCGGCATGGCTGCTTTGAACCTGTTTCGTCAACCATTACCTGCTCTACCATGGCACTGGTAAAAGCATTGACCGGGGTATAGAAGCAAACAGGGACTAACCATGGTGAGTCAGCGTATGCCGGGTCATGAAACTCAAGATCAAACTGATTCAGCAGACAGTCATCTGCGAATGAAGCAGGGGTTATCAGTGATCCCCCCATCCATTGGGCCAAAGAAGAGAAGCCAGTGTCTGATACTGGGCAATAGGGCGAACAAACCGCTGTCCTCCAAACCTCTGCCAGAGCACTGGCAACCTGATCCATCAGTTGTTTACCAATCCTTGTGAGCTTTCTTGTAACAGCAGGGGGAGAGCTGTCTGACGAAGAGTCATCTGGTGCTGAATCCTCAGCCCCGGCAACCAGGGAAGCCAGGCTGCCACCGAAACAGAGGACCGTGAGAAAGTCAGGTAGCCGCTGATCTAACAGTAAAAATCCAAAGCTGGGTTCACGGCAGATTTCCGAAGAAAAATGCTGATCGTCAAACGGGAGTTGAAAACGATAAAGAGTTTGTCTTGGCAGCTGCTGTAATTGGCTAATCGTCGTATAAATATCATCATTTAAATGACAACGGGCACCAATCATCGGGCTTTCAATAATCTTCTTCAAAGCCTTCAGCAACTTATCAGAAAATGACAGTGAAAGCGTCTCCAGCTTCTTTGTCATACGCAATACCGATGGGGACATCTGATGCAGATAACCACGCTGTATATGCCCTGAATCACTGCTGCCATCAGTCCTGCTATGTACCAAATTGTGATCCACAACACGACCCGGGGAACTAAACTCTGTAGAAGGCATTCGATACTTCCCATCAATAGCCTCCTGAAAAAGTAGTTCATACTGTTTTTTTTTCCATCCTGCCGGACAGAACCCTGTGCTAAGCCTGTGCTATGAAACAGATGAGTTTTTTACTGTCAGTTAGACTTACTAACCCTTTTATCTTCATGGCATTATTATCAATCCTGTGCCATTCGCCAGTCTCTGCCAGCCTCTATGATGTGGTTATGGATGATATTGACTGGCAACTGCATGAAAACAAACACTTTGAGTGTCGTTTATATCAGAAAGTACCATTATTTGGTGGCGTTTCTATTATCGCTGAAGCAGGACACCAACAGTCTATTGAATTAGAGACCTCGCTCTACCCGGCACGGCCGGAATCAGTACAGGTCTGGATCATGCCCCAACCATGGGGGCACTATTCAAAAGATTCATTCGAAAGCGCCTCAGAAATTTATCGACCGGGCCAGCACGGCCAACAACTGCTGATCACTGATTATTTTTTGTCCGATAATTTTCAGGCGAAAGGTCTTCAGGTGGCACTGAAAATGCCGGTCAGCCAATTGCTTGACCGGCTTGATAGCCGCAGTTATTTGTCTGTTTATATTGTTAAAAAAATGTCACAAAACAGCAGTCCTGCCAGTAACACCATTGAAGTCAGAATTCCCACGGTGGGTATGTTGCCAGCGATGAAAAAAATGTCAGAGTGTATTGCCCGCTTACTGCCAAGAAACTTCCGACAGCTGCATCAATACAACCTTCATTATGCCCTGGGACAGTTTTTGTTAAATAACCATCAACGACAGTGGTTATTAGATACTGTGCGCTATGTAGCGGTGGATAAAAACATCAGCGAAATTACCATTGATGGTAATACTGATAATACGCCCTTCAGTGACAGCTATGAAACCATTGACCGGTTACAAAATCTGGAACTGTCAAAAAAACGGGCTGATGCTGTGCGCAACCAGTTGGAACAATACCTGAAGGAAGCCAAAATTGGCCGACCTGTCAACGTCACTGCCCGTTATCATGGCGAACGTTACCCTGTGGCCAGTAATGAGACCGCTGCCGGACGATATAAAAACAGACGAGTTGAGGTTACATTGTTGCAGGATGCCAACAAGAGCCCAATGGAAGAGTCTGAAGACCCACATTAACTCACTGTCTCATAAATCATGGCAACTACCGGTAAACAATCTATCTTTAAAAGGATTCAAACACTATGTAAACCTTGAGTGTATTGAAGTAATAAGCGACTGCTTAAGTATGCGAGTAAATTACCAATGCCCATTCCAGCAATGATATTGCCTCCAGACAGTACATTCCAGGTGCAGTCACCATCGGAGTTCTTGCCAACCCCCATCAGTGATAACGCTCATCAACCTGAGCCTTTTTCCCGTGTTTTTACCACGCTGTTGAATCATACCAACAATACCCAGCTGCAGGCAGAACAGCACATGGCTGAACTGGAAGCGGGGCAGGATAATTTGATTGAAACGGTGATGTCGATTCAGAAAGCGAGTCAGACCATGAGTATGCTGATACAGGTCAGAAACCACATTGTTGAAGGGTATCATGAAACGTTTAACCAGCAGGTTTAGTTAAATCGTCGTCTGTTAATAGTAAATCAAGTCGTCAGAACTGTTTGATTCCGTTTAATTTCACCTCCTCCCATGAACCGGATAAGTAGCTGGCCATATGGAATCGAATATTTCTGGCTACTTGGGCTGGTACTATGCGAGGCACAACGGAGGGAGCATAGCCGCAGCTATGTGACCGGAGTTGTAACGAAGCAAAGTGCCAGCACAAGGAGTCAGAAATATACGATTTCATATGGTTAGCTACTTAGGTTGTCGTAAAAAACCAGGCCCGGGTCTGAATTGAATCACTGATGGACAAAAGGTGGGCAAAACGGTGGATAAAAGCACCTCCCTGCAATCGTCAGAGGTTATCAGTGCGGCATCTAAAAAATACTGGCACCAGTTGCATGGCTGGTTTGCGGCAATATTGAAAGGAACGCCTGAAGGCTCCGGCACTAACCAGAGACTGCTGATACTGCTGGTGGTCAGTGCCTTGCTGATTGCCGTGCTGATTAATACGGCCCTCTGGTGGCATGACCGTGACTTCCGCTCGTTGTATGGTTATGGCGAAAACTACAATATGGCAGCAATCATCGACATTCTGGATAAACAGGGAATTGGCTACCGAATCAACCCGGACGATGGGCAGCTACTGGTTCACGCTAACCAGCTGTCAGAGGCGCGCATGGCTATGGCCGCCGGAGGAATTATCGCTCCTGGCGCAAAACCATGGATGCCAGAGGCATCAGCTATGGGCAGTAGTCGTTTTGTCGAGCAAATGCAGTTTCTGGGTTCGCTGGAAATGTCGTTATCCGAAACGATCAGTGGTATCAATGCGGTTCGCTATGCCCGCGTGCACTTATCAGTCCCTGAGCAGAGCGTCTTTTTCAGGAGCAGCCCGGCGGCCAAGGCGTCGGTGTATCTGGGACTCTACAGTGGCATGCGGCTTCAACCGGATCAGGTTGAAGGTATTATGCGCCTGGTGAGCGGCAGTATTGCCACACTTAATGAACAGGATGTCACGGTCGTTGATCAATATGGCAATCTGCTCAGCCAGGCGATTGCTACTGCGCTGATCACTGGCAGTGATGGCACAGGTCATGCCTATCTTAAGGCCAGAACCCGTATTGAAAGCCATCTGGAGCTGCAGTTATCGAAAATCCTTGATGCTGTGGTCGGCCCGGGTTACTACCGGGTCGATGTCGCAGCTGATCTGACATACGACAAAATAGAACAAAACTCTGAGCAGTTTGACCCAAACACCATGGTGTTACGCAGTGAATCGATCGAGTCTGGCAGGCCATTTTTGCTGGACAAACCAGCCACCATCGGGCAAGCACCTGCGGTTCCTGCTCCCGGGACACAAGCACCGGGATCCGGACAGGAAGAAGTCGGTAAACAGAAGGTGATTCGTAATTATGAGGTCAGCCGCCAGATCAGCAACGAAACCCGATATCCCGGCCAACTGAAGCGATTAACCATTGCCGTGGTCATTGACGATGGCAGGTTAAAACCCGAAACAACGGTTCCTGACAGTGAAGCAAGGCTAACGACACTGATCAAGCAAGCTTCAGGATTTGATGCATCCAGGGGAGATACCATGAGCCTCGCCATTCTCCCTTTTGCCAACGTCCCGCCGCCTCTGCCCACTACCGACCAGAAGAGCTTCCATCGCTGGCTTGACCTCGGTAACAAAGTTCTGCAATTGATATTATTGATCGCTCTCCTGCTGTTTATAGTCTTGGGCTGTCGAAGGCTCTTACGTGCTCACCGGTTGTCATCGCCCGGGTCGACAGACAGTGTCAGGGCCACCGTCTCCGGTATGGCGGATCAGCCCGGGTCATCAGTGGCCAATAACGAAATACCCACTGACCGCCCTCCGGTCACTCTGGAGGAGCAGGTTGCCCGATACCGGGAGCTGGCTCAGGATGAGCCGGAAAAAGTTGCTGCCGTATTAAAAGAGTGGATCAAGAGGAATCACGTTAATGGCTGAGTCAAAAACAGAGCAGCCTGAGCGCTCACAGAACCTGACCGGTAGTTATGGCTCTGGGGAAGAGGCCGCCGTCTTTCTGTTATTACTGGGTGAACAGGCTGCTGCTAACGTGATAAAACATTTCACTCCAGGTGAAATAAGAGTTATCAGCCAGTATTCTGAAAAAATGCGGGTAAAGAATCGTGACCAGCTGATTACGATGTTGAATCAGTTTGAGCAGTCTTATGCCAATGTCAGCCTATTGTTAGGTGATTATCAGATCCAGATGCGGCAGGTCCTGCAAAAGGCATTGGGTAAAGAACAGGCTATCTGTCTGGTAAATCCTCCTGACAGCCACCGGGAGCCGCTGACCGGGCTGCAGTTAATGAAGCCGGAGCTTCTGGCTGCCATGATCAAAGATGAGCCGGAGCAGTTTCAGGCAGCCGTGCTGGCCTGCCTGCAGTCGGATCAGGCCTCGGATGTCATTAACCTGCTTCCCCGGGAACGAGTGCAGGGTATTCTGGAAAGGATTGCCCATATTAGCAGCTTGTCCCAGGCGTCTGTGCAGGCCATTGTCACCTTTCTGCAATCCTTTCTTAATGAACAGGCGATTGATCGCTTACTGTCCGTTAACGGTGAGCAGCAGGTCGCTAATATTCTGAATCTTTTTGACACTGAGTCAAGGGAACAGGTGCTTTTCAACCTGAAGCAATCTGACAGCGCCATGGCGTTGCGAATAGAAGAACAAATGCTGGTATTTGCCCAGGTCACTGATCTTTCAATGGAGAACATTGCCAGGCTGATTGCCAGGGTTGATCCAGCGGATTTAGCCATGGCGCTTAAAGGGGAAACGGAGGAGGTTCGTCATCATATTTATCAGTCCATGAGTAAAAGAGCGGCTAACTACCTGCGGGAAGAAGTAGCGGTATTGGGTGCCGTTCCACAGAGTAAAGTCATAGAGGCGAGGCGTAGAGTGGTACAGGTGATGGATGATCTGTTGAAAAGCGGAGAGATTGAAATGCTCCGTGGCAATGAAGTAATGCTGGAGTAACCCGATGATAAAGACCACAGCATGCAGACAAAGCACTGAAATACAGAGTGCTGGCTGGAATAAAACCCGTGATGATGTGCCCACTCCATCGGGCTCCGGGTGGACAGGAAAGGAACTCTCAGAACCTGAACAGCATTGCGTCCAACGCTATCAGTTCCCACCGTCAGGTTATCAACAGGACCAATGCACCGGGCAACAGACGCCTGCGCAACCACCGACCGGTATTAACTTTCAAATGCTGCGGGAGATTGTTCGAAGGGCCCGGCAACGGAACATTGACCATCGTCGTAAAGCAGAAGACATCGGGTATGCTGAAGGTCAGCAACGTGGCTTACAGGACGGCTATCAGGAAGGCTATCAGAATGGTTTTGAGGCCGGACACCAGGCTGGAATGCATGAATCACAGATGGAGCAGAAAGCCAGCGCGGAACAATGGCTGACTCTGATGAATAGCCTCTGGAATGAGTTGTACAACCTGCATCAATCAACCCTGCTGCATTTAGGCCAACCGCTGATCGGACTGATCAGCAAAGTGGTCAGGCAGGTAGTAAACCATGAACTGGCGACCTCGCGAGCGTCAATTCATCAACTGATTACCGACTCTATGTCCATGCTTCCGGACATTAAAGGAGGGCAACTGGTGATCAATCCTGTGGATCGCCCTCTGATAGACCCGATTATCAAACAGTTACCCGAGGGCTGGTCTATTCAGGAGGATGACGGTCTAACAGCAGGTGGCTGTCGTCTGGTTACCGATCTTGGCGATGTTGATGCCACGGTGGAAAGTCGTGTTATGGCTTGTATTGATACTGTGCATGAACAGTTATTAGTGGAAAGTTGATGCGATCGTGTCCCTGTTATCACTTCCCTCCCCTCCGGTTGACATAACCGACCATACCAGAACCAGACTCTGGGACCGGTTAATCCGACAATTGATGTCTGCCGGAGAACAGGTCACCATGCTGACGCCTCAGCGCTCGTCCGGTCAGCTGATCAAGGTATCCGGGCTGATTATGGAGGTAGCGGGCTGCAGAATGCAGACCGGTCAGCGGTGTCTGGTTCAGGGAAGTGGTGGTCTTACTGTAGAAGCAGAGGTTGTTGGCTTTGACAGAAATACGCTGCTGCTGATGCCGATTGAGTACCATGACGGGTTATCCCCCGGCGCGAGAGTAACCTCGATGGGGGATAACTCATCCATTCTGGTGGGTGATGCCTTGCTGGGACGGGTTATTGACGGTGCCGGCCGACCACTGGACAGCAAGCCAAAGCCTGCAGGTAGCGCTAATATCCGCCTTCACAGTCATCCTATTAATCCACTGCAACGATGCCCGGTTGCCACCCCATTAGACGTCGGTGTACGTTCTGTTAATGGATTACTGACCATTGGCAGAGGGCAACGTATTGGTCTGTTTGCCGGCAGCGGTTCAGGCAAAAGTACGCTGTTGGGTATGATTGCCAGAAATACCAGCGCTGATATTGTGGTACTGGCCATGATTGGTGAAAGGGGGCGGGAAGTTGGCGATTTTATCCGACAGAATATCAATAACCATTGTCTTCAGCGCTCAATTGTTGTTGCCGCCCCTGCCGATCATTCACCGGTCATGCGGCTGCGAGCTGCGCTGGTGGCACACCGTATTGCGGAGTACTATCGGGATACCGGACATCACACCCTGTTATTAATGGACTCCCTGACCCGCTATGCCCAGGCTCGCCGGGAAGTTGGTCTGGCTACCGGTGAACCACCCGCAGCCAGAGGATACCCGCCATCAGCATTTAATATGATTGCCCGGTTAGTTGAGAGGGCGGGTAATGGCTATGAATCCAGTGGTTCATTAACGGCCTTTTACACCGTTCTGACTGAAGGGGAACAGGATACGGACCCCATCAGTGAATCCGCCAGGGCAATTCTGGACGGCCATCTGGTACTCAGCCATGCATTGGCAATCTCCGGGCACTATCCAGCCATTGACGTGGTGACCTCCATTAGCCGGACAATGCCGCAATCCGTATCCGATGAACACCTCAAGATGTCGTTAACCTTCCGACGACTATTAGAAAAAGCCCGTGAAGGGAGTGAATTAAAATTACTGGGGGTCTATCAACCGGGTAATGACACTGATATGGATATGGCCATGGCTGCTGAGCCGGGTATGCTGGGGTATTTGCAGCAAGGTATCGAACAGCGAGAGACGTTGGAAGACAGTGTTCAGCAGTTAAAAGCGTTAATTTCCGGACTTCGTCATGGCCATCAGCAAAAAACTGATTAACCGCCTGCTCCGTCTTGAAGAGCTGCAACATCAACAGCGACTGAGTGATCTCCGTCGCCAGCTCGAAGTACTGGAAAAGCAAAATCGATTGATCGAAACGCTGGATACGGCAGGCAGTGAGACTGTGGCCGAAAATATTCAAACCGGGTCACACTTTACGGGCATACAAGTCATCAATCGGGCAATGTTTCACTGGCAACTGCTGAATAGCTGGCAGCTTTGCATTGAGGCACGTTCACAAAAGATCGACTTAATCAGGACTCAATCGAAAGAGATCACTGTGAAAATGCAGCGACTTGAACGATTGCGCCAGCGTTGCAAGTAATGATGCTCTCTTAGCTGACAGGCAGCTCCCGAAGCAGGCTTGAGTTGTTACTTTTTACCAAACTTCCTGTAATGCCTCACCCAGCCGGGCGGGAAGTGTCAGAGTTTGCACAAAGCGTTACCACGGGACAGGTAGGTGACAGTCCCATTCTTACCGTAGGATAAGGGCGGTTCACGAAGCAACGCTATAAACGCATCGCAATAACTGGCGAGTCTTACCAGTGCCTGGCTATTGTTCTGTTGCAGCGCCTGGCAAGACTGGATCAACCGATCTATTGCAACCGCCTGAATATGATTATCACTGGTTATTTCATCCTGACGAGATGCCATCAGGATTGGTTTCAACTGCTGGCAAATCTCAGCACATTCGCCTGATAATTGCACCACTGACTCAATATTTTTTCTGGCTATTTCCTGCGCCTGAAGGCTCAATAACCTCTCCAGATTCTGCAATAACCGGTGCAGTTGCGAACTCTCTTTTTGTGCCTCGACACGCTCATCATCGGACATCATGACCGTCTCTCCCCTTCAACCGGGTGTACCTCGCCTTCATTGATCACCCGGCATTTGACCAGTCTGCCATTTTCTTTCTGAACCAGAATAACATCGCCGACATGTCCACTTTCCATTGCGACACCGGTGGTACTTAATTCGATATTTTTTGATTGAACAACGATGGTTAAATGCTGCCCCCGACGGATAGCATTGGCCCTTTTTACCATATCGGTGGTAATCACAGTGCCGGCGCTAATCTTTCGGGTAGCGATGTATCCGGAAGGATTATCCTGAAATACATTCGGTTTCAGGGAACTCAAACGGACTTTTGATGTTTTCAGCCCCGGCTGTCCTGCCCCCGACAACACCCCGCCCCGGTTTATATCCCTGTCGGCAAGCAATACCGATACGTCAAAATCCACTCTGACCGCCAGCCGTTGTTTCCAGCGGTGATCCGGGAAGGTGCCGAGATGATCAGGACAGCTGATCAATAATGGCAGTTTACCGTTCTGAGCCATGGCAGAGAAGCGGATATGCGGTGTTACCGGACAGTCTGGCAATTGTTGCCAGCGTTCTTTATGCAGCAAAACCACCTGGGGATTACGGCCGTTAAAACGTTTAGCCAATAAGCGCGAATGCTCACAGAGTTGACTGATGACCTCCCCCTGAACCCTTTGATCAGTGCTCTTATCTGATTGATCTGACTGCGGGCTGGTATCCGTACATGACACTGTATGGGCGTTTACAATATCGGGAATATTGAGTAAGCACAGACACAGGGAAAACACAAAACGACGACTGATTGATAGTTTCCTGTCGAGAATAAAATATGTGACAAATAAATACATTTTTTACGACAACGTACTACTCTTTACACACGACTTAATATAGACGAATAGATAGCCTGTATGTTGATTTCATTTGAGTCGGCCATGGGTATACACCCAAGAGTTGCACAGCTCAGAAGCTCTCAGATTGCCATCCAGTCAGGCAATATTTTTAATATTGAAACACCACAATACCGGGCACTTGAGGCTAACCTGAACTTTTACCATTCGGCTTATGGTTTATCTCAGGATTTGTCGGTCTCAGACAAGCGGCATATCACCCCAAATCAACTGGCGGAAGTTGAGTTATCCATTGCCTTTAAAAATTCAGGCGGTATTGCCTCGGAAAACGGTAACGATGTATCTCTGGCACTGGAGCAGGCAAAACTTGCACAGTCGATGGCCGGGTACAATATCAGCATATCGTTAATCCGGGAGCGTCTGAGCATGCTTGATAAGGTGATCAGCGGCCGCTAGGAGGCTGACTGAGAATAGACTGCCCTACTGCGGTGGCAGCAAATTGGTCTAAAAAGTCGGAAATTTTTAGCAAATAGAACCACTATTCACTAAAAATTTCCGACTTTTTATCCTCCATTTTCATTGGGGTTTCGGATGGAACCACGAAGGACACGAAGAGCACAAAGAAGAGCTATTCTTTTCCTTCGTGCTCTTCGTGTCCTTCGTGGTTCCATCTTTAACTTGCAGAGGAGTAGGCGCTTAATGTCTACCCTAAGAGGCTGCCCGGAAATAGACGTCATAAATTGTTAATTCGATGAAGTGAGTACCCCATGAGTCTGCAATTAGTTCAGGCCATGTCTGGCTACGCCATGGTCGCCCAGGCAACCCGTTTGACACTGGTGGCCGAGGCGCTCTCTTACAATGAGGTTGCAGCAGCTTCTGCTGCTGAGGTGCTGCGGCCGGGGCGGGCGTTACTTCAGGCCAGAACCGTAGATGCTGGCTCCGCTGCCAGAGAGAATATTCCGGCGTTTACCGTTGAAGTAGCGAGTATTATCAAAGATAACACACCTCCCCAGGTGCGCTATCAGCCGGGCCATCCTCTGGCTAATGCCAACGGTGAAGTGTTTTACCCGAATATCAGCACGATTGAAGAAATGGCGACCATGATTTCGGCAGCCCGGTCTTTTGATGCGGCTGTCTCGGTGTTCACCAGCGCCCGTCAAATGCAGGGCCAGGCACTGGAGCTGATCGGTGCCAGGTAAATCGATATGACAGGTGGGTATCACTATGATTTCATCCATTCAACACGAAGTGCCCTTCATCGGTGGTAGCGCTTCGTCGTTGGCTTCCCCCGACAGTTCCAGTGCCTTGAGTAAAAACTTTATGACGTTGTTGATTACTCAACTTAAGCACCAGAACCCCCTGGAACCGATGGAAAGCGGTGATCTGCTGAATCAGCTGGCGGCCATGACTTCCGTATCAGAGTTAAGAGATATCCACGCCGGTATCAGCCGGTTGAGCGATCAGTTTGCAACGGCCCAACTGTCCAGCGCTACAGCACTGCTGGGTCAGGAGGTCGCCATTGATGCCCGCCAGTTTTCATTCAATGGCGATGGGAATAAATTAACCCTGGCCTTTCCTTCGCCCGGTACAGGGCACTTGTTGCATTTTTTGCTAACCGATCAAAATGGCACCCTGGTAAAAGAAGCCCATTATCAGGGGCGTCATAATGAGTCACCGGGTACCTCCATAAAGAAAAGCCTGGACCAACTGTTTGGCTCGCTGCCTCATGGTCAGTACTGGCTGAAAAGCACCCTGGATGGTGATAGTGAAGTGGTTCCTGTGCAGCTGGTCAGTAAAGCAAACAGTATTGTTTTCAACAGCTCTGATCAGGCACCACAGATCAGGCTTGAGGCCATGGAGCCAGTGGCACTGTCCAGCATTCGCTCCGTGACCCGACCATAAGTTGACTGTTGTTGTCTAATCGGTGAGGTAAGCGTCTATGTCAATCAGTACCTCGGGCATGAATGCCGCCCAAAGTCAGCTGGAAATAGCCAGCCAGAACCTGACCAATGCGGAAACGAATGGTTATAAGTCGTTTCGGGCGATTCTTGGTGATGTCTATGCCCAGGCGGGAACCTCATCGGTGGATATGTCCGGGGTCACTCTGCTGGGAACCCAGCAGGCGTTTTCCCAGGGACAGCTGACGCAATCGGGTAATGCCTTTGATCTGGGTATTGATGGCAAGGGCTTTTTTGTTCTTGGTAATAATGGTGAGCAGCTCTTCAGCCGGGCAGGCCTGTTTAATCAGGATAAGGAGTATTATCTGGTGAACCCCAGTGGTTATCGCCTCCGGGGCTTTGGTGTCAATAATCAGGGTGCGGTTGATACCTCAAAACTGGTTGACTTGCAGGTCAGTCAGGCTGACCGGCCGGGCAAAGCAACCACCAAAGCATCAGCTACCATTAACCTCAATGCCAGTGAACCGGTGGTTGATCGTACAACAGTTGCCCTTAACCCGTCAGACCCGAGGACATTCAGCTGGTACGGAGCGCTGAATATTTTCGATAGCCTTGGCGAACAACATACGCTGGGTAGCTATTTCACCAAAACCGGGACCAGTCAGTGGCTGCTTGAATTTCAGGTGGATGGGCAGTCCCTCAACCAGAAAGAAAACCTGACATTCAACAGCTCAGGCCTGTTGACGACACCCGCCGATGCGCAGTTTTCACTGACACCACCGGTGCTGCCCTCTGGTGCCGTTCTCCAGCCCCTGGCCATGGACTTTTCCGGCATCACCCAGTTTGCAATCGATTCGTCATTTCGTCCCCTGGTGGTTGATGGGCAAATGGCGGGCAGCCTGAACCAGGTCAGTTTTGGCAAAAACGGTTTGCTGCAGGGTAGCTACAGCAATGGTGAGCAATACCTGCTTGGGCAGGTGGCACTGGCTACGTTTCCCAATGATAACGGGTTAGTGGTTAGTGGGAATAATAACTGGATGTCGTCTATGGTATCCGGCACGCCGCTGTTCAGTCCATCTGGCCTTAATGGTGCGGGCCTTATTAAGGCGGGGTTTGTTGAACAGTCCAATGTGGATCTGGCCAGCGGGTTGTCGGATGTCATTCTCGCCCAGCGCAACTTTCAGGTAAGCGCCAAGGCTTTCCAGGCAGAAGATGTCCTGTCACAAACACTGATCAATCTAACCTGACGGGCACCTGGCCATGTTTTCCGGAATGCAGATGACCACCGCCAGTGCCGAACGGATCTGGCAAAGCCTGTCGGTATTTGCGGGTAATTTGTCCGGTCAGTCGGTGCCCGGTTACCGGGGTGACTCGGTATTCACCCGGCAACTGGCCCGGACATACACGACTATAGACGAACAACAGGTTCCCGCATTTTCCCTTCAGGCAGCCACTGATTTTACCAGCGGCCTGGTGAAACCCACTGGACGCCAGTTGGATATAGCCATCGACGGTGCCGGATGGATAGTGGTGCAAGATGCCAGCGGACAGCCAGGGCTGACCCGAAACGGTTTGCTCAGTCTGACCGCAACGGGTGAGGTGTTGACCGCCAATGGTGCCCGGGTCATGGGACAGGCGGGCCCGTTGACGATTCCTGCGTTCACTCAGCTGACCATTGGCCACGAGGGATCTGTCAGTATCATTCCGGCCGGTGCCTGGGAAGTTGAAGAGGTGGGGCTTATCCGCTTTGCCAACCCCCCGGTGACCAGCCTGATTCGCAGCCCTGACGGCCTGTTCAGGCTGGCAGATGGCAGTGTACCAGTTTCTGATCCGCAGGTTCGGATCATCAGCGGGGCGCTTGAAGAGAGTAATGTTGACCTGATGGCGGAGTACCTGAATGTGGTGGAAGCCGGAAAAACCATGGATCTCCATGTCCGTATGTTATCGGCCTTTGATCAGATGGCCGGACGAGGCAATGAATTGCTGAACCTGACCCGTCGCTAATGAGAGAATCCCTATGAACAGTCTGTGGATCAACCAGGGAGGCCTGACCCTGCAGGATGCGAGAATGATGGCCGCTTCCCAGAACCTCAGTAATATCAGCACCTATGGCTATAAAAAAGAACGGGTGGTGGCCGCGGATCAGTTTTATACCACCCTGAAACAGGCCGGAGCGATGGCCAACGGTGCGGATGAGCTGCCCAGTGGCCTGCAGGTCGGTACAGGTGCCAGAATCACCGCCACCCAGAAGATATTTACCAATGGCAATATCCAGAATACCGGTAATGCGCTGGATCTGGCCATTGTCGGTGATGGTTTTCTGCCAGTGCAATTACCTTCCGGAGAGATGGCCTATACCCGTAACGGGCAGCTGCAGCTCAATGCAGAAGGTGACATCGTGATGGCCACCGGTCAGCCTATAGAACCGGTGATCTCCATCCCGGTGGAAGCCCGGAACATCACGATTGGCCAGGATGGTACGGTATCCGTCGCCATGCCCGGCAGCCCGGAAGCCCAGATCCTGGGGCAGATTTCCCTGGTGAACTTCATGAATCCCATGGGGCTGCAGGCCATCGGCGATAACCTATATCTGGAAACCGCTGCCAGCGGTGCGCCTGTGGAGAGCGTTCCCGGCACTAATGGTCTGGGGGAAATCCGGCAGTTTTCCCTTGAAGCCTCCAACGTGGATGTGGTGGAAGAACTGGTCAACCTGATCATGATTCAGCGGGCTTATGAAATGCAGGCCAGGGCCATCGACGTTGCCAGTAATTCCCAGGAATATCTGGTGAAAAGCAGTTAACCGGAATTGCCCATGGGTAAAGCAGTCACATCAACGTTTTATTGGCCGGTCGCAGTGCTGGTCATCGGACTGCAGGGCTGTCAGGTGATATTGCCGCAGAACCAGCCCCTGAATGATGCCGCCGATGAAGACACTGAACCCGTGCTTAACCGTGCCCCGGAGGCTCCCCCGGCACCGGCACCGGGCAGTCTTTACACTTATGCCACCAGTATGCGCCTTTTTGATGATCTGAAAGCCTATCGTCCGGGCGATATTCTGACCGTCATCCTGAAGGAGATGACCATCTCCAGTAAAAAGGCCAATACCAGTCTGGGCAAAGAGGCCACTGCCAGCATAGCGCCCCCCACGGTGTTCGGGAAAAATTACCCGAAACTGGACATGCAACTCAACGGCAACCGTAATTTTGGCGGCAAAGCATCCACCTCCCAGCAAAACCATTTAACCGGCTCGGTGACCGTAGTCGTGCAAAAAGTGCTGCCCAGTGGTGCCCTTCTGGTCAAGGGCAGCAAAATGGTCCGGATTAATCAGGGTGATGAAATCATCTTTGTCAGTGGCGTGGTCCGTCCTGAAGACGTTTCCCAGGATAACCAGGTCTCCTCGCTGCGTCTGGCCCAGGCAAAAATCAGTTATACCGGCCGGGGCGACCTGACACAGGCCAACACCCAGGGTTGGTTCTCCCGTCTTCTGAACAGCAGCTGGTTTCCATTTTGAACAGGTTGGTCTGGCTGTTATTGATGACGCTTGTTTTTTCGCCGATCAGTCAGGCAGTGCGTCTGGTGGACCTGGTTGATATAGAAGGTGTGCGCAAAAACCAGCTGATCGGCTATGGCCTGGTGGTTGGTTTGCAGGGTACCGGCGACCAGACACGTCAAACCATTTTCACCAGCCAGTCCATGGTCAACATGCTGCGCCAGTTTGGTATTCAGTTACCCCCGGGAAGTGATCCGCGGATGAAAAATGTCGCCGCCGTCAGTATCAGTGCCAACCTGCCCACTTTTGCCCGCCCGGGCACCACACTCGATGTGGTGGTTTCCTCGATTGGTGACGCCAAAAGTCTCCGTGGCGGTGTGCTTCTGGCGTCACCATTACGGGGTATTGATGGCCAGGTCTATGCCCTGGCCCAGGGTTCAGTGATTGTTGGCGGAGTGTCTGCCCAGGGCGCTACCGGCACCCAGGTCAGTATCAATACAACGACGGTCGGACGCATTCCGGGAGGTGCCACCATTGAACAGTCGATCATTCCTCCGGAGGTAACGTCAGATGTCGTACGATTAAATCTCAGGGAGCAGAATTACAGCCAGAGTCGTTTACTGGTCAAGGCTATCAATGATCACTTTGGCAGTCATATTGCCCGGGGAGTGGACGGCAGCCAGATTGAAGTCACGGTACCTGCGGGACAGAATCATCGGGTGACGTTTCTGTCCATGCTGGAAACTCTGGATATCCCACAGGGCGTTATGCCGGCTCGCGTCGTGATTAATGCCCGTACCGGCACTATCGTTATTGGTGCCGATGTTCGCATTCGCCCGGTTGCCGTGAGCAATGGTTCCACCACCGTAAAAGTCATGGAGCGTCCCAGCGTCATCCAGCCAAACCCGTTTACCCTTGGGACCCCGCAGGTTGAGGAACAAAGCACTGTCGACATTATACAAAAGACCGGTGGCATGTTTATTGTCCCGGCCTCCACCAGCCTGTCTGACATTGTTAATGTGGTGAACAGTGCCGGACTGACGCCCAGTGAACTGATCTCGATTCTCCAGGCTATCCATGAAGCCGGAGCCATGGAGGGAGAACTGGTGATCATGTAATCGGAGATTTGCCATGCTTATCACGCCGCTGTCCCATCCCACCCTGCCTCTTGATTCGGGGGCTGGCAGGTCGCTCGCCACCAGCACCGGGGATGTTGAAGCATCATCCAGCGACTTTATGGGGGTGTTGCTGGGGGAAGTGACCCGTCATCTGCAGAAAACCTCAGGAGTGTTCTCCGGCAAAGAGCACAACGGTACGGCATCGCTGTTTCAGAACGAACTTGCCGGAGCATTGCTGGCACAGTGTCTGGCGGACCGGCTGACGGAAAAACTGTCCGGTGACCAGCCATGACTGTCAACCATATCGGGCTTAGTGGGGTGAATGCGGCCGATATTCTGTTAAATAATACCGCCCATAACATTGCCAATGCAGAAACCCCCTGGTTTAGCCGACGGCTGCCCGTATTGATTGCCCAGCAGAGCCACTGGAGCGGTTTGCTGAACCAACTGGGTGGCGTCAGAGTGCTTTATCTGATGCAGGTATCGAACGACTATCTTAACGACCAGGTGTTTCGCGCCAGTGCCAGCCAGTCCATGGCAGACAGCTTTGCCATTCCCATGGTTCAGCTTGATCAATTACTCGGAGGGGAAGATACCGGGTTAACCAATGTGCTCAATGGCTTTATTGGCAACCTGCAGCGGCTGGAAACACGCCCGGAATCTATCCCCCTCAGGCAACAATGGCTGGGCAGTGCCAGACAGCTGGTGGACCGGTTTAATACTCTGGGTCAGCAGTTGCAGGTCATCTCGCAACAACAAATCAGCCAGATCAGCCATGTGATTACCGAAGCCAATCGGCTGGGTGCCGCCATTGCTGAGCTTAATAAACAGATTATCGAAATGTCCGGCCTGCACGGCAATAACGTCAATAATTCAAGCAGCGGTGGCAACTGTTCGGACCTTCTGGATCAGCGGGACAACCTGATTAATCAGCTATCGGCCCGGGTATCGGTGGAGGTTTATCGCAACAGCAATAACATCGTTAACCTGGTGATTCCATCCAGCCAGGGGGCTATTCCTCTGATCATTGGCCAACAGTATTTTGACCTCAGTATCAATCCGAAGGCTACTGACCCGATAGTACCTGATGTGATGGCCAACATCCCCGGAGTTGCTGTGCCGATAACACCGCAACAGGGCCAGTTGGCGGGGCTGCAAAAGCTCCAGCGGGATGTGCTGATGCCGGTCATCAATCAGCTGGGGCTGATGGCGGTGGTGCTGGCCTCGGAAGTGAACTCACAGCTGGAGCTGGGTGTTGATCTGGCCGGTGATAAAGGGACGCCGCTGTTTCAGGATGTCAATTCGACATCGGCAATGCAGCAGCGGGTCCTGGCGGAAACGGTTTCAGGAACGGAAGCATTGACCGTTGAAATCAGCAATCTGTCACAACTGACCCCATCGGAATACCAGCTGGTATTTACGGCCTATGACCAATGTCGTGTAATCAGACTGTCAGACGGGCAATCATTCAGTGGTAACCTGACGGCAGAGACTCCGTTTACCATTGACGGCCTTACTATTCATCTGACAGGCACACCCGCTATCAATGACCAGTTCCTGCTGACCCCCTGGCGCAATGAAGCCACAAAACTGAGCATTGCCCTTGATGCCCCTGAACAGCTGGCACTTTCGGCACAGGACTCAGGCCCCGGCGACAACCGGAATCTGCTGGCACTGCTTGACTGCTTAAAGGGTGGCTGTTTAAAGGGTGGATCTGCAAATTGCCCCGACGTGCTGCAATCGAATATTTTGCTTCAGTCGTCTGTTGCCAACCAGACAGCTTCTGCTACACGACAGCAGAAAACCTGTCAGAGTTTATATGAGGCTGCTGTTGCAGAAAGAGAGAATCTCAGTGGTGTAAATCTGGATGAAGAAGCGGCTAATCTGCTGCGCTTCCAGCAGTTCTACCAGGCCAATGCCCGGCTGTTACGGGCCAGTCAGATGATTATCGATGAATTGCTGGCAGCTTATCGGTGAGTCCAATGCGTGTAAGTACAGCACAACAGCAAGCCATGATTTTGCAGGATGTGCAGAACATCAGCCAGAACCAGCTGGAAGGCTGGAATCAGGTGGCCGCGGGCAAACAGATTACGCAACCAGCAGAGGCGCCGGGCAACTGGACGCAACTGCAAGGTGTTAACAGAGAGATCAGCCAGACTGACCAATACCTGAATTCCATTGCTGCCCTGACGTCCCAGTTTCAAATGGAAGATACCCTGTTACAGAGGTACACAGGCTACCTGCAGGATATCCGTGCACTGGTGCTGCAGGCCAACAACCCCGGGCTGGCAGTGGTGGATCTGGCCACTCTCGGGCAGGAGGTGATGCAGTGGCGAAACGCCATCATCGGGCTGCTGAACAGTCGTGATGCCGAAGGTTACTACCTGTTTGCCGGTTCCCGGACCAGCACACCGCCGGTGACGGTTTCAACGGCCAGTGACGGCAATGAATCGTTTGTCTTTAATAACAATAACGACATACGGCAAATAACAGTCGCCTCCGATATAACAATGTCGTCTACGGACAGTGCTGAGTCTTTGTGCTTTACTGTGGACGACGGCGGATCAGGTTTTAATGTCATCCTGATGCTCAGTCAGATAGGGCAGACACTCCAGTCTCCGCCCGCCACTCTGTCAACGCTGCTCGCCGGTTACCTGACACAGCTTGACCAGGCACAAAGCCAGGCTGGCAGCGTCCATGCCGCCCTGGGCACCCGGATGAAAGCGCTGGAGGGTATCCGCAGTGATCACCAGGAGGCCAGGCTGTTCCTGCAGGAACAGGCGAGCCAGCTGGGTGACCTGGATTATGTCAGTGCAATCAGTCATCTGAATCGGCAGAAACTACAGTATGAGGCTGCTCTCAAAGGTCTCTCTAAAGTAGAAAATCTGTCGTTATTTCGTTATCTCTAGGAGGCTGTTATGGCCATCAGTATCAACACCAACATTCCTGCACAGCAAGCGCAGTTAAGCCTGGAGCGGGCCCAGAACGGTCTTGATACGTCGATGCAAAGGCTCTCAACCGGTTATCGTATCAACAGTGCTGCTGACGATGCCGCCGGTTTGCAGATCAGTAACCGGATGAGTTCACAGATTAATGGTTTGGGCGTGGCGGTGCGTAACGCCAATGATGGCATCTCCATCGCCCAGACGGCGGAAGGGGCCATGAGTGAAACCACGGCCCTGCTGCAGCGGATGCGGGACCTGGCAGTCCAGTCAGCCAGTGACAGCAACAATAGCGAGGACCGGGTTGCCCTGAACGAAGAGCTGGTGCAGCTGGTGGCGGAACTGAACCGGATCGCCGAGTCCACCACCTTCGCCGGGCAGAAGTTGCTGGATGGCTCGTTTATCAACAAGAACATTCAGGTGGGTGCCTACGCCAATGAGACTATTACCGTCTCCGTCAATAGTGTCAGCGGCAAAGACCTTGGTATCAAAGGGACGGAGCTGACCTTTACGGGCCTGGCCCTGCCCGGTGCAGCCGCCATTGACGAACAGAAACTGACGGTCGGGGTTAATGACAATGACATCATTATTCCCATAGTCAGCTCGGATTCAGCCAGCTCCATTGTCAGTAAGGTCGCGGGTGCGGTATCGGATTTGAACGGGGTGGCCAAGACATCAGCACAATTGACTATAGGAGGCACCGCCCCGGTGGTAAACGACACTATTACCCTGACTGTGAATGGCAAAACAGTCAGTCATAAATGTTCAACAGTTACACCGAGTGACGCCGCCACAGCCCTGGCAGCGGCGCTGAATTCGCCAACGCTCAAGGCAACAGCAAACGCTGCTGTAATAACACTGGAAGATACCAGTGGCCAGAATATGATCTTGTCTGGGACTTCTACAACAAGTGGCCTAAATGTCAACGTTCTGCCAGTGAATTATGCTGGTACCGCGGGCAGCGGAACTGCAAAGGACGTCGTGGGAAAAACCGAGACTATCGTAGGTGATATCAAGTGGATTGGCATGGATGAAAGCGCCACCTATACCCTGAACAGCGACGGCAATTTACTGGACAAGCCCGACAAAGCCATCACAGGTACAGCGGGAAATTCGATTAATATACCGGTAAACTCCATCAACATCACCACTTATGATGGTGCCCAGCAAGCCATCGGTATTATTGACCAGGCAATAGCCGGAGTGGATGCCGACCGGGGAATGCTGGGTGCCATCCAGAATCGCTTTCAGCACACCATATACAACCTGCAGAACGTTCGGGAAAATATGATGGGCTCCCGCAGCCGGATTAAAGATACTGACTATGCTAACGAAATGTCCCAACTGACCCGGGACCAGGTGCTGAAACAGGCCAGTATCTCCAGCCTGAACCGGGCCAACGTCATGCAGCAGGATGTCCTGGCTCTGTTGAACAGCTGATAGGGCATTGATTGCATGAACCCCCTATCGCCGCTGCCGGGCAGTGTGGATATGGCCACGGTGGTGGATGCCGTGGTCAACGCCGAAATGGCCCCCTCGGAAAATGCCCTGAAACGGCGGGAAGAGCAGCTGTCCCGGGAGCAGGATTTGATGGTATCGGTCTATCAGGCGGTTCACGGCCTGCAGCACGCTGCCCGGGCACTGGTGCAGGAGGCCAGCATCAACACCAGCCACAGTAATGGCAACGGTAATGGCAATGGCCACGGCCTGGGCCGCTGGGTCGCGATTTCCAGCGAGCCCGACCGGGTCGGCGTCAGCGTCCGGGGGCGGCCCGATCCCGGCAGTTATCAGCTGTCGGTGCATCAGCTGGCCTCCCCGCAAATTATGGTCAGTCCGCCGTTTGCCAAAGAGACCGTCTTTAACGATGCCGGTACCCTGAACCTTGCCCTGAATGGCGGGCAATGGAAGGTCAATATTGCCGCCAACAGTACCCTGACGACCATTGCCCGATCCATTCAACTGGCCACCCGGGGGAAAGTCCGGGCAACGGCCATCAACGGCAAGGAGGGGCAACAACTGCTGCTCACCGGCGCAGAAAAAGGCGCGGACCTGCGGATGACCCTCAGTGGCACCGGGGCCGGGGCCTGGCTGGCGGGGATCATGACGGAACAGGTGGCCCCGGCAGATGCTCTGGTCAGTATCAACGGCGTCACCCTTTATCTGCCCGGCAACGTCAACCAGCCGGTCATTAACGGGCTGAACCTGACCCTGAAACAGGCCGATCCTGACCGGCAGTTATACATTGAGGTCAGTCAGGATGTCGAGGCACTGGTCAGCGCCATGTCGGATTTTGTCAATCACTGCAACAGCCTGCTGAAAACCAGTGACCCCAGGGACAGCCGGGGCCAGCAGATCGATGCGGGGGCTCCCGCCTCCCTGAGGAGTATCAGCAGTCAGTTGCGTAAACTGGTCAACGCCACACCTGCCGAGACCGAGTTAAATAGTTCAGAGCAGATCACCAGCTTACTGGATCTTGGAGTCAGCACTGAGCGCAGCGGTTTATGGTCTCTGGATGAATCCTGGTTCCGTCACCAGCTCAATGCCATGCCCTACCAGGTCCTGCAGTTTCTGTCTGACCGGGAAAAGCCGGTGCTGGCCCTGGCCCGGAAAATGGACACGCTGCTATCGGGCAATGGCCCTTTACTATCGAGGATCAGTTATTTGTCCCACGATTTGCAACGGCTGGCGTCAGATCAGTATGCAATGGATACAAGACGGCAGTTACTTCATCAGCGCACCAATCAGCAGTTCCTGAATATGGAACAGACGGTACAGCGTATGAACCGGAACCGGGATTATGTTGACAATATGTAACCTGCGTTCACCACCGGCAACAAGGGGCGTTTATGAAGTCTCCAGCCACTGAGTACACCCGGCATCAGTACGGGCATCTGGCCCGGAAAGAGAGTATTTTCCAGCAGACCGCCCTGCTGTACCAATTATTCCTGGATGACCTGGACCTCTGCCACGGCCATATCAACAGTGGTGACAGTGCCGCACGGGGAGAGCGGATTCATCACGCCCTCTCGATTTTGATGGTATTAAGAAATCAGGCCCTTGCCATGGTCGACAATCAGCAGGATCAAACCCCGTCGGCCAATGCGCTTCCGGCCCGGCTACTTGAATTATATGACCACTGCCTTGCATGTCTGACAGCAGTGATCGCTGACAATGATATTGCTCCACTGAATACTGCCTGGTCTATGATCGACACCGTCAAAGGTGCCTGGGATGAGCTGGCTATACAGCAGGAGCAGACAGATGGCAGTGAAGGGTAATCATTACCCGAACAGCCATAAGACAATTCAGTGCCCGAAACCATGAATATTGCATGAAAGAGCCCGCATTTTCATCGTAAACAGTGAGCTACCTCTTATGAATATCGAGACAGTTGGCACAGAGACTGGCAGTGATCCAGTCTCGTCTATCCGGAAAGATATAACCGGGCGGCCATCGATACAGAACGAGACGGTACAAAACGGAGTTCCCTGGGAAGGTGGGTTTCAGGCAATCCTGCAGCAGATAATCGCACCGATAAATTCTGTCAGCACTTCGGGTCCGCCTTTAGATGCTGGTTTATCATCGTCCATCAATACAACGACTTTCGTTGATTTTGCGGAACATCAGGGCATATATGCAATGGAGTGGGCCATGTCCACAGATGCAGGAGTCCCGGTGGTTCACCCGCACCCCGGATTAAATGTCAGTTTGCCAATCGCTCCACCTGATCAGGAGGTTGTCCAGAACCCTCCACACAGTCGTGTTGCCGTGACCACCCCGCCTGAACCTTTCCTTCTGCTGCAGGCGACGGCTGATCAACTGACGTCAGTCCCGGCGGAGATGCAACCGGTTAAGCCTGACCATCTTGGGGAAGAGGTTCCCCCTCCCGGTCAGGCTATGTTATCAGACCTTGAGCAAACCATTGAGACCGGGTCACTTCGGCAGTCCGCACCGTTTTCAATGCACTCCATGCCAAAGCGGATATTGTCGAATCAGGAGACTTTAGCCCCGGAGCCGCCCGTCAATCAGGAAAGTCAGATAATGGCACAACCAGCAACAGACGACGTATCGGGTACACCACTCAAAGGATTGGAATCTGTCACCGTTCACAAATCATCGTCCGGAACTCAACCCAATGAGTTGACGGTAACAGCACCAATGAAAAGCTGTCTGATACTTGGTGGGGACCGTCATGCCCGGGCCGTTGCCGAGTTGCCCGGACTGGGTGCGGTACAGGTGGTGATGACCCGAAATAACAGCGAGGTCACAGTCAGTCTGCAAGCCAGCAAACAGTCACTGCCAACCCTTGATGGCTGTTCCTCTACGTTGCGCCAGCTGGTCAGCGACAGCATTCAGCAGATACCCTCGCCCGGTAATCCAGTGAGTAAAGACGAGTCTGGTTCTTCAGTAACGGGTGACGGACTGAAAATAGCACTCTCATTAACCACAACACCTGACCCTTCCGGGTCAGGCAGGGGAAGGCAGCATATGCTGGCAGGAACGTCAGATTTTTCCGGTACAGGCGTAGATAATGTGGTGTTAGCGCCCGAGACCGAATACCGGTCACCCATGGCGCTTTCACGGCACTGCGGTATGGCTCTTATTGATCTGCATATTTAGCCATTGTTTAACCGTTCTTACCTATGAATATGAAAACTGACGACGATAACCGTACCAACATTGCCTGTGCTCAGTGGCCAGAAGTGCAGCGTGGCCAGGTTAATCTCATCGCTCTTGTCCTGACGGGAGTGGTCACGCTTGCTATTGTCGGTGGTGCCGCGTTCTGGTTTTTTTTCAGCGAGGATGACAACTTACCACCGCCAGTACCCACCGCTGATTTGCCGGTATCCGCACAATATCTGTCGTTTAAAGATATGGTTGTCAACCTGGTTAATGATGAGACCTATGATCTCCATTACATGCAGTTGTCCGTTTCTGTCATGACCCGAAAAAGGAAATGCTTTGAACAAATGAAAAATAATCAGCCAGTCATTCTCAATGCCCTGCAAGAACAGCTGTCATCCTGGACATTCCAGGATGTAATGATCCCGGAACAACGCGAGTTATTACGGAAAAAGCTTCTGAACGCGGTTCATCTCAGGACAGGGCTATCGCTTATTAAGGGGGTTGAGGACGTTTTCATCACGAATATGGTGATTCAGTAATCACACAAACCAGCTCTATTGGAGGCTTTTCGAGAATAGACTACCATCCTCGCCCGGACGGGCTCTATTCTCAGGCTGCCTGTTACCGCTTAATGTCAATGTGCCGGGTTTTGCATGCTATTTAGAATCGCTGGCTTTGCCATCTTAATTCTGAGTGTTTTTGGCGGGTTTGTTCTGGCCGGAGGCAAGTTGCTGGCACTGTGGCAACCACCTGAGATCCTTATTATCCTCGGTGCTGCTATCGGGGCTTTTGTGATTGCCAACCCGGTCAATGTTCAGAGAATGACCCTCACTCACCTGAAATACGTGCTGTTCAAAAATAAAGAGTTCGACAAAACCTTCTTTATGGATTTGCTGGCCCTGATGTTCCGCTTGATTGAAACCCGACAGCGAAAGGGCGTGAAGGCCATTGAAGACGATATTGAAACGCCGGAAAGCAGTGAGCTGTTTCAGAGTTATCAGCGCATTATATCCCATCCACGACTGCTCTATTTTATCACCGATAATTTACGGATTACCGGTATGGGCAGTATGCCCGGACACGCCTTTGAAGGTTTGATGGAAAGCGAGATAGAAACCCTTGAAGAGGATCTGAAACGCCCGGCAAAAGCACTGAACACTATTGCTGATGCCTGCCCCGGCTTTGGTATTGTGGCCGCGGTGATGGGCATTGTGGTGACTATGGGGGCAATGGATGGGCCGGTAGAGCTGATCGGGGTCAAGGTAGCAGCGGCACTGGTGGGTACCTTTCTGGGTATATTGCTGTGCTACGGTATTTTTGGTCCCCTGGCGGCAGCGCTGGAAAGTACCGAGCAGAGTGAAATGCTGGCGTTTGAATGTGTCAAAATGACGTTGCTTGCCAGCCACTCAGGGCTGGCACCGATTACCGCCGTGGATTCAGGGCGGCGGCTGCTTTATAAAGAGTTACGCCCTACATTCCCGGAATTGGAGGATATGCTGCAATCCCTGAGGGCTACCCATTAATGGCCAAGGCTCCAGATAGCGATCAGCCGATTGTTGTCCGTCGGGGGCGCGGTTCCAACGGCCATGAGCACCATGGCGGCAGCTGGAAAGTGGCTTTTGCCGATTTTGCCATGGCCATGATGGCCCTGTTCCTGGTGCTCTGGCTGGTAGCCGCCACTACACCCGTGCAAAAGGAAGCCATTGCCACCTATTTTTCCAATCCGGGTCTTCTCAGCCGTGTTAGCAGTAACTCGCCGGTGGAGATGCAGGGAGACCGCTCGATATTACCGGGAATACCAGTGCAGATACGGCCAAAGCCCTCCGGTATGACGGGTATGGAGCTTGCCGGTCATAGCTCTGCCAGTGCCGAGGGCAGCGCTGCCATTGTGCTCGGATTAGCCAAACTGTCGAAAGAACAGGCCAATGGGGCAAAAGACATTCAGCTGCAGACCTGGCCCAGGATGGTTCGTATGACACTGGTTCAGGATAAAGTCGGCCCCATGTTTCCACCGGGAAGCAGGCAGCTGGTGCCATTTTATGAAGATTTTTTTATCGCCCTGGCACAGGTTCTGGCAAAACTGCCCTTCAAAATCATTATTACCGGGCACTCTGATGGTGTGATTGGTTCTGACCTTAAAAATTCGATAGAACCCAACCGGGCAAACTGGGAGCTTGCCGGGCAACGGGCCGAAACGGTCAGGGAAGTGATTGTTTTTAGCGGAGTGCCGGAAGATCAGATACTGTTATTGGCAGCCATGGGGACTAACCAGCCTATTCCGGGGCTGGATCCGGAGTCAGGATTAAACCGCCGGGTCGACTTGATGCTGGTTCCCCGAAAAGACGCCAAAGGGTTGAGTCAGGAGTTCCAACATAAACGGCGTAAAGAAAAAGCATCCTCACCGGTGCCTTCATCTGATATGGAAAAAGCCATCCAGCAGGCCAGGGATAACCGTTATCCGGGACCTTAAAATGAACAACTTTCACCGCTTCCAGCACCTGCAGGAGCATGAGCGTTCAGAGCGCCATCCGCATTATCCCCAGATGACTTAACAGGACTTTATCCTGATAATCGGCCCATGAATGATACTTTTATTGTCCCCTGCTGCAACGAGCCATTGTCGGAGCTTTACCGCGATGAGTGCATTGTTGTGGTGAATAAACCGGCAGGCCTGCTCAGTGTTCCCGGCAAGCCACCCAATCATAACGACAGTGCACTGTCACGGCTGCAGACCATCAACCCTCAAACCCGTGTCGTCCATCGGCTGGATATGTCCACCTCCGGCCTGATGGTCTTCGGACTGGATGCCGACAGCCATCGTGCCTTAAGCCGTCAGTTTCAGGACCGTACCGTTGCCAAGGAATATATTGCCGAAGTGTGGGGAAAACTTGCCCAGCCGGAAGGAAAAATAGAACTGCCTCTGCGCTGTGACTGGCCAAACCGGCCAAGACAGATGGTTGACCATGAACTGGGCAAACCATCACTGACCCACTTTCAAGTGATTGACAATCAGAGACCGGCATTTGACCGGGTACTGCTCAAGCCAGTGACCGGTCGCTCCCATCAGTTAAGAGTTCACCTGGCGGAACTTGGACACCCCATTCTGGGCTGTGAATTCTATGCCCACCCGGATGCACAACAGGCCAGCCAACGCCTGAACCTGCATGCAACAAGGCTGGGCTTTACTCACCCGGTAACAGGGGAGCCAATGGTGTTTGAGTCGGAAGCGCCTTTCTCGGTTTAAGCCAGCTGTTCAGGGTTTTTTCCATTGAGGGTGTTTCTTTACTCGCTGGCCCATGACGTATCGGCCATACGCGGGTCGTCGATCCGCTGGCCGAAGCAGTTGTAACGTTGCTCCTGTACCTGACGGAACATGAATGGCTCGAACAACATGCGGTATATTTTGCTGGCGGTGCCACCATTGATGGTTTTTCTCGGGCGACTTTCGATCAGTTTTTCCGCTTCCAGTTTTTTCAGGCCGAGATTGACTGTGGCAGGATTGATTCCCAATGTTTTAGCCAGCTTCAATTGACTAGGCCAACACTCCCCTTCACTGTTGGCGTAGCTGGCCAGCACGATCAATAAGAGTTTTTGTGTCGTGCTCAGATTTTCCATGCCGTTAAAATTCAGTTCCACCTTAATCAATTTTACCGCTCCAATTGTGTAGGCGAACGAAATCATTGCTATACTGCTCCACGAGCGTCAGCTCATTGTTTGAAGTGAAACCCGGTTAGGAGTGCCACCTCCGTTCGAGCCGGGTTTTTTCTTGCCTGAAAAACATAGTCGAGGGTTTTGGGATAGCAAGAAAAACAGGTATTTTTTTGAGCAACACCCTGTATTGTGTCAGCAGTGTTAGCCCTATTGTCTGAGCCAAGACAAACAAGATCAGTTAACAATATAAATAAACAAGTGTGTCATGCTGCGGGGCGGCCATCCGCTTGCAAGCGTTTTTTTTAAACTACCCTGTGTGCCAGACCCGACATCCCGGAGGCTTGTCATGTTGAACAAAAAAAGCTACGAACTGTTGGTGGATATCGGCGCTGACATAGATCGCAGCAAGCCCCCTCCGACTCCGCTCAGGGTGAGCGGAGAGTGCGCATCAAATGTCGGAATTATTTAATTACTCAATTCCCTGACTGCGCAGGTAATCATCATAAGTGCCGTGGAAGTCGACAATACCGGTATCCTTGATTTCGATAATCCGGGTGGCCAGCGATGAAACGAACTGACGGTCATGGGAGACAAAAATCAGGGTGCCTTTGTAGTTTTCCAGCGCCAGGTTCAGTGACTCGATGGATTCCATATCCATGTGGTTGGTTGGCTCATCCATCAGCAGAATATTGGGGCGTTGCTGGATCAGCTTGCCAAACAGCATACGACCCTGTTCGCCACCGGAAATAACCCGTACGGATTTTTTCAGGTCGCTCTGGGAGAACAGCATCCGGCCCAACACGCCACGAATCACCTGCTCATCGTCGCCTTCATTCATCCACTGGCTCATCCAGTCGAACAGGTTCATATCCAGATCAAAATCAGCGCTGTGATTCTGGGCATAGTAACCAATATTGGCATTTTCTGACCACTGGATAGCACCGGTACGCGGTGCCATCTTGCCTGCCAGGGTGTGTAACAATGTGGTTTTACCGACACCGTTCTGGCCAATGATGGCAATACGCTCACCCACTTCCACCATCAGGTTAACTTTGCTGAACAGATCTTCTTCATAGCCCTGGCTGAGCTTTTCCACCACCAGCGCATTACGGAACAGTTTCTTTTCCTGCTCAAAACGGATAAACGGATTCTGGCGGCTGGAAGGTTTGATTTCTGCCAGCTGAATCTTATCGATCTGTTTGGCCCTGGAAGTCGCCTGTCGTGCTTTGGACGCGTTGGCAGAGAAGCGGCTGACAAAGGACTGTAACTCGGCAATCTGGGCTTTCTTGCGGGCATTATCGGCCTGCAGGCGCTCCCGGGCAGCGGTGGCTGCGGTCATATACTCATCGTAATTACCGGGCATCAGCTGTAGCTTGCCGTAATCCAGGTCCGCCATATGGGTACAGACACTGTTCAGGAAGTGACGGTCGTGAGAGATGATGATCATGGTGCAGTCACGCTGCTTGAGGATCTCTTCCAGCCAGCGGATCGCATTAATATCGAGGTTGTTGGTAGGTTCGTCCAACAGCATGATTTCCGGGTCGGCAAACAGTACCTGGGCCAGCAGCACACGCAGCTTCCAGCCCGGCGCAACGGCACTCATCAGCCCGTAATGCTGTTCAATGGGAATATCCAGCCCCAGCAGCAGTTCGCCCGCGCGGGCTTCGGCGGAATAGCCATCCATCTCACCAAACTGAACTTCAAGGTCAGCAACCCGCATGCCTTCTTCTTCGGTCATTTCAGCTTTGGCGTAAATAGCATCCCGTTCGGCTTTTACTTTCCAGAGTTCGGCATGCCCCATAATCACCGTGTCGATCACCGTGTAGTTTTCATAGGCAAACTGATCCTGACTCAGTTTGGCCATACGTTCATGGGGGTCTTTGCTGACAGTGCCGGACGTTGGCTCCAACTCTCCGCCCAGGATCTTCATGAACGTCGATTTACCACAACCGTTGGCACCAATGAGTCCATAACGGTTACCTTCGCCAAACTTGACGGATATATCCTCAAACAGGGGCTTGTCACCGAACTGCATGGTGATGTTGGCTGTTGAAATCAAATTTATTGTCCTGCTCTATTTAATTAATGATAAAAAGCGTCGCAGACTACAGTGACTATTCCCTTGAGCCAATAGGTAGTTTACAAATTCTGCGGTTGTCATTTTCAGTAATACTCCGGGCCACAAACGAAAATAAATTCAAGCCTCCGGTATTTCCAAAGGGAAATATCGGCCAGACCTTCGCGAATATCAAGCCAGTGATGCCACGGCCCTGTATTTTTGCTGTTCTTGATAACTGCCGTATCAAATAAGCTTGTGTTGAATATCCGCCAGAGACCATTAAACTCTCTGGCTTTTAGCCATACTGCCCATCCCGATGCCCATCTTACTTCGTTGCCCGGTCTGTTATGAAGCGCTCAGGTCAGAGCAAAAAAGCGCTGTGTGTAAAAATAACCATCGGTTTGACCGGGCGCGTCAGGGCTATCTGAACCTGCTGCCCAGCAATAAGAAACGCAGTAAAAACCCCGGCGATGATCAGATGATGGTCGAAGCACGGACACGGTTTCTGAATCACGGTTACTATCAACCCGTCGTTGATGCATTGATTGATAAACTCAAGTCGTTCGGTAATGAAGCCCCGCAACGTATTCTTGATGCCGGTTGCGGTGAGGGCTATTACACATCGGGTATAAAAGAGCAGCTCAAAGACAGCTCAGTCTGTGGATTTGATATCGCCAAACCCGCGATCCTGGCCGCCAGCAAGCGAAACAAAGCGATAGAGTGGCTGGTTGCCAGTGTCAGTGAACTGCCGCTGATGGACGAACAGTTTGATGCCGTGATCAGCATATTCTCCCGCTGTGACTGGCCTGAGTTTTCCAGAGTTCTGAAACCTGGCGGGCATATTCTTCTATTAACCCCCGGCCAGAACCATCTAATGGCTCTTCGCCGTGCCATTTATGATGAGGTACGTCCTTATCCGGAAGATAAACGCCTGCAGGATCTGCCGGAAGATCTTGCCCTGCTGGAAAGCCAGACCATCCATCATTTGATGATGCTGGAAAACACTCAGGCCATTATCGACCTGCTGGCCATGACCCCTCACTACTGGCATGTCAATGCCAGACAAAAACAGCAACTTGAGCAACCGGGTCAGCTGGAATGTGAACTGGAAATGCGCCTGTCGGTGTTACAAAAGCGTTATCCATCAGCATAGGTAAAAATACTGTCTTACATCAATTTTACCAAACCTGACTGGTGGTATAATTGAGCCATGGCCACAGGAGGCTGTCTGGGGGGTTCACCATGTTTCAGTTAGCTCAGATTATCACCGGCAAAAGTGAAAAAGACCTGTTCACTGTTCTGGCCCTCAAAGCCGATATTATCCTGGCGGTAACATTGACCATGGCCGTTTTACAGCTGGCCATAACAGGCATGGAAACCAGCTGGATGCTGTTGCTGGTTGGTTCATTGTTCTCCATTATTGTCCTTACCGGTCTTGATAAAGGAGCACGCAAGGCTTTGGCGGGCATTCCCAGCTATATTCCTTATGCATTTGGTATTTACCTGTTCTTTGTAGAGGGATTTGGTCGTTTAACTCAGCTGGTGGCAAGCTTCAGTATCGTTAATGCGGCGCTGGTTATCCTATTCTTTGTGGCTGGTAATGTTGTCGCGACGGTCGGTTATAATGCCGTCGTCTATGCCCGGCGGCTGGAGCAGTCTCATTGATTCTATCGCCGGTTCCCGTGAACCGGCTCCTGTCAGCCTCTGTTAAAATTCTGCAGCAATTTTCCTGATAAATTCCATCTCTTCTTCCGTTGATGATTTGCCAAAAAATGACACCGATGGTTATAGATATTTAAAAACAAATTTATTTAACAAGACCAGGCAATTAAACCCATTATTGATATGAGTGTGGTATCCTCGGCCATGAAAAACACCATCGTTTGCAGTAACTGAAGAGACCGGAAATACACTATCTCCAGCGGTATCACGCAAGATCAACCTCCCGGATGCAGTAATATGGAAAAAGAAGCCGTGACCACCTGGTTTCTGGAAATGACCTCGCAGGATGAATTGATCCACAAACCCGTCACCCATCCAGATTTTGTCATTCAGGAGTGTCAGGTAAAGCAGTTTCAATTCAACCGATTTCTCTACAGCTACATTGGTCAGCCATGGGAATGGACTGACAAGCTGGTCTGGTCTGATGAACAATGGCATGACTACGCTGAAAACGACAATCTTCGCCTATGGGTCGGCTACTTTAAAGGCAGCCCTGCAGGTTACTTTGAACTGCAAAAAGTGGCCGGTGATGTCCAGATTGCCTACTTTGGCCTGGCGCAGCCCTTCATTGGCAAAGGTCTGGGTGGAGCCCTGTTAAGTACCGCCATTCAGGAAGCCTGGAACTGGGGGGCTCAGCGGGTCTGGGTGCATACCTGTACACTGGATCACCCTTTTGCCCTGAACAACTATCAGGCCAGAGGGCTAAAAGTTTATAAAGAAGAGACTAAATAATTAATTTCACCAGCCAGTGGCTCAACAACGTGATAATCACAATGCCCGCAAGGTTCAACACCATACCACTGCGCACCATATGTCGAATAGGCAACATGCCTGACCCATAGACTATGGCATTGGGCGGTGTTGCCACAGGCAACATAAAGGCACAGCTGGCAGCAATAGCGGCGGGGATGGCAAGAATAGCCGGGTCCATTCCCTGTGACATGGCCAGGGCTCCCAAGGGAGGAAGAAAGGCGGCAGTTGTTGCTGTATTACTGGTGACTTCGGTCAGAAAAATAATAATGGTGACAACCAAAGCGATGGCCATCAAAGGAGGCATATCCCCAAGGATGTTTAATGATCCGGCAATCCACTCTGCCAGCCCTGTTGTTCGAATCATTGATGCCAGGCTCAGGCCACCACCAAACAATAACAACACATCCCAGGGAAGACGGTGCATCTCCTTCCAGCTCATCAGAAACTCAGGCTTGTTCCAGCGGACGGGCAGGATAAACAATAGAACGGTGGCCACCAGGGCAATCATGGTGTCGGAAAGCGCCAGTGACGGCATCATTGCCCCCAGCCAGGGCCGCAGGACCCAGGCAAAAGCCGTTAGAAGAAAGATCGCGGTGACTGCTTTTTCTGCACCGCTCATTGCACCGTTCTTTTTTTGCTGTGCCTTAATGGTTTCTCTTACCCCATGATTTTCTTCCCCGCCCAGACGGTAGCCAAAATAGCCCAGCCAGATGCCGGTAATAGCCAGCAAAATGATCGATGCAGGCAAGCCAATGATCAGCCAGTGAACAAAACCAATCTGTATACCGTACTGCTCCTGAAGAAAAGCAACCAGTAATGCATTAGGCGGCGAACCGATCAGGGTCCCAAAACCACCGATTGAAGCCCCGTAAGCAATAGCCAGCAATATCGCAACAGGAAAGCCGTGACTCATCTTCCCCTGGTGACGAATCATGGAGATAACTGATAAACCGATAGGCATCATCATAATCGTGGTTGCCGTATTGGAAACCCACATACTGATCAGGGCTGTGGCAATGATAAAACCAAGCACCAGTCGCTTCTCCCCGGTGCCTGTAATCAACATGATTCTCAGGGCAATGCGGCTGTGCAGGTTCCAGCGCTCCATGGCAAGGCCAAGAACAAAACCGCCCATAAACAGGAATATTACCGGATGTGCATAGGGAGCAGCCGCCTTATCAATGGTGGCCAAACCAAGCATTGGTGACAACACCAGGGGGAGCAGTGCGGTAATCGCCGTCGGGAGAATTTCGACCGACCAGAACACCGCCATCATCATGGCAAGGCCAGCACAGCGCCAGGCCATCTCATTCATCCCGGACGGAGGGTCAACCAGTAATGTGAATAGCTGCAATGCAATGCCAATCAGAAGTCCTGTGAGCCAGAAGAGCGGCTTCCCTTCCTGAGTACTTTCCTGCTGCGCAGACTCTGGAAGCAATTCCGGAGAACCTGATTTCATGATTCGCTCCATTGCATTTGATAAAATTTATAGTCAAACAGCAAGGTTTCTGATGAGCTGCTGTAATGATTCACCGTCATTAAGGGTAGACTCTGTTATAATCGTTTACCTATTCTGTACCATGGCACACGCCAAGAGCCTGATTTGACTGCACCTATTTTTACCGCATCCACCCGCTTTACCAATTTGTCCCTGCCCGATGCCCTGCTGCAAAACCTCGACACTCTGGGATACCGGGAAATGACCCCCATTCAGCAGAACAGCCTGCCAGAAATTCTGGAAGGCAACGATGTCATTGCCAAAGCCAAAACCGGCAGTGGCAAAACGGCGGCCTTTGCCATTGGCCTGATTGTTAAATTGAAACAGCGGAATTTTGGCTGCCAGGCACTGGTTCTCTGCCCGACCCGGGAACTGGCAACCCAGGTTGCCCAGGAAATCCGGCGACTGGCGCGATATCAGCAAAATATCAAGGTTGTTACCCTTTGTGGTGGCCAGCCTATTGGTCCACAGATCGGTTCACTGGAGCATGGGGCCCATGTGGTTGTCGGAACCCCCGGGAGAATCCAGGATCACTTGCGGAAAAAGACCTTATTGATTGACCGGGTCAATACGCTGGTGCTTGATGAAGCCGATCGCATGCTGGATATGGGCTTTATTGATGCCATTGAAAACATCATTGGCCATTTACCAGAACAGCGACAGACTCTCCTCTTTTCAGCCACTTACCCGAGCGGTATCCGGGCATTAAGCGAACGTTTCCAGCATCAGCCGGTTACCGTTACCGTTGAGAGCACCCATAGCCATGAGCACATTGAGCAGCGCTTCTATCATGCTGAAAATGCCGACAAACCCGCCATGCTGATCAAGCTGTTGAAACACTACCAGCCTGAGTCCAGCGTGATTTTCTGCAACACCCGGCAAATCTGCAAAGAGGTCGGCACTGAACTCTACGAAGCTGGCTACAAACCGGTAGTGCTGCATGGCGATATGGATCAGAAAGAGCGTGACCAGATGCTGGTACGATTCGCCAATCAGAGCGCCAACCTGTTGATTGCTACCGATGTCGCAGCCCGGGGGCTGGATATAGAAAACCTGGCAGCGGTGATCAATTACGATCTGAGCCGGGACCCGGAAGTTCACGTCCACCGGGTTGGCCGCACCGGGCGGGCGGGTAAAAAAGGTCTGGCACTCAGCCTGCATACCCGGCAGGAGCAGTACAAGCTGGATAATATCAGCGATGACCTCAAGGCTCCCCTGGTCTTTGGTGACCCGAAAACACTCACCGGAAACCAACAGCCAGCACCGGCCCCCATGGTTACCCTGGCCATTGATGGTGGCCGAAAGCATAAAGTCCGCCCCGGCGACATCCTCGGAGCGCTGACCGGCGATGCCGGGATTCCCGCAGACCAGGTCGGCAAGATCAATATTTTTGACTTTACCGCCTATGTTGCGGTCAAACGGGAAAATGCCCGATCTGCACTGAAAAAGCTGGAAGCAGGAAAGATTAAGGGCAGAAAATTCAAGGTTCGGCGTTTGTAGTCTTCATTAGCCAATCGTCTCCTGCCCCCCCTCTGAAAGCCTGATCGGAACTAAATCAGGCTTCTCTTGTCCAAAGAGGTATGACACTGACTATTTAATCCAGCACAAGGAGGTAATTGAAATGACTACTCAGATTACACCACCAACCTTACCTGCACAGAGTTTCG
Source organism: Thalassotalea sp. G20_0 (assembly GCF_017744175.1). Lineage (NCBI taxonomy): Bacteria > Pseudomonadati > Pseudomonadota > Gammaproteobacteria > Alteromonadales > Colwelliaceae > Thalassotalea > Thalassotalea sp. G20_0. Next base: position 101,239 of record NZ_JAGHQV010000022.1, read on the forward strand.
GCACTGGTTCGCAGCCAACCCGATTAGATACACCCCATGAGTTTAATGGACGTGGTGCCAAATTAGCACCGCCACCCCAGTCATATTTTGCTCAGCCGAAACGCAAACCTGTACCACCACCTTCGGCTCAACCGCAGGGCTTACCTGATAACGTAAGGAGTGTGAATCCTGATATTTCCGTCAATGGATCCCCTGCCGTAACTCAACCTCCCAAGACTGAAGATCCCGGAAAAATGGCTGAAGCGTTGCAGGCGCTGGACAATGATGAACTGCTCAATCGGGGTAAAAACCAACTGGAACAAGCTGAAAAGGCCTATACCGCCTTTGGCGAAATGAACATTGCCCTAAAGTCTCGGGATGCCCTTGAAATCTTTGCCGAATGCGCCAAGGGCCTCCAGGGTCCTGGTAGTGTAGGCTGGTATAAAAGTTCGAAAGAGATGATTACTGCCTTAAAGAATATTGAGCTGCCCCCCGGCGCACCAAAGGATCTGACCGTTACCATCACCTTCCCACCGCCCAACCATCAAGCCATCTCCCTGATTCCGGTAGGTGCTGGTCTCGAACAAAAAGCGCCCATAGAGATCTACCGTTGTTACGTCCACGCGCTTGGTGCCATGAAAAATCAGGCCCGGGAACTTAATGCAGACCAGGGGCTTGCACAAGCTGAAGCAAGGCTGAATGATCTGCTTGAAACGCTGAAGGCTATCCAGAAAGAAATTAATAAAAGAAAGAAGGAGGGCAACCTTCCTGTCAGAGCTGCCGATGTTCAGTTTGAAGCCCGATATTATTCCCATGTGGATAAGGGGATCACTATCAATCGGCTGGCAAATGGCGAGGAATTCGCGTTTCATGATGCTGCCATCCAGGGCAAAGGCAAGGTTCCCACCCCAGCGCCACAACCTGAAGAAGCTCCGGCTCCAACTTCAACGCCAGCCCCTGAAGAAGACTGAGCACATCATTTCGATAATCTCCGTCGATCCTCGTTCCCCCGCCCTGCCCGGGAACGAGGCATGAAGGCAGCCCCATCAATAACTGCTATTTCATACGCCATCATTTGCTAAACAGCGCCTTATGGTGTTTGCTCAGTGTTTTCATAGTACTGTCATGCTTCCTGCTGTTGCCTGATTCAGCCGATTCACTAGCCTTGTTCAACAGGGTCAGACGAATCGATCTCTCTGAGGCACCGTCTTTCAAACCAAGAAAAGCGAGCGCTTTTTTCTGCTCTGCAGTGGGTTTGGCCAGAAAACGTCCACTATCCTGAGCCTCGGTGGCAATGTATTTTCTGGCCGTCTTGGCAATATCTTGTGAAACTTTCAGATTACCTGCATTTTTTTGCAACTTGTCAAAGGCATTCTCAATAACACTTGCTTCGTTATAGGTACTCGAAACACCCAGCTTTTTCTTGTCCCTGGCCCTCTCCTCTTTTGGTATGGCGTCTGTTGATTTGGCATTCCTGGTGGCGTTTATCTGACCGGCAACGACAGACTTAACACCACTCACATCAACAGGCTTGTTTACTATACCCGATGCTGGCCTCGGGGCAGGTGAAGAGGGAGCAGGTGAAGGTGTTGTACTTGCGGAAGCCGAAGCAGCCCGCAGGCTTTCTTTCCGACGCTTTGCGATCTCTCTGATATTAGCCGTTGATTGACGGACTACGTCAGCCCTCTCCATCGTGGCTGACTCTTTCGCTACATCCGTGGAAAGGTCTGGCTCGGGACTGGACGTCTGTGTTGTAACCTGATCATCTTCATCGTCAGAGAAGTAATCAGAATCGCTTGATACCGAGTCCTGAGGTTCTGGACTCTCAGCGGTAAATTCAGTTTCATCTGGAATACTAGCCTCAGCCACGTCACTATCATCTGATCGCTGCATTACGCTTTCTGACCGTTCAGAGTCATCAATATCAGTGACTTCATCAGGCTCACTGAAACCCTCATCGACCAGTGTTTCCTCAGTCAACTCCGCTTCGGTCTGGGGCGACTCAGTATCAACATCTGTTTGGTCATCGCCAACCGTGGTTGTATCACTGTCGATTGGCGCACTATCTCCAGACCTTTCACTTGCACTGGCATCTATCTGCTGATTGTCTTCTAATTCGGTACTATCATCGCCGGAGACTTCTGGCTCCGGATTTTCGTTTAATACAGTACTATCGCCGGAAACCTCTGGCTGCGGATTTTCGTCTAGTGCGGTACTGTCACCGGGGACCGTTGGCTCAGCAAACAACTCTTCGATGCCATCAAGCTCACTGTAATCCTTCTCGGCTGATGTTTGCTCAGTCAATTTCGCTTCGGTCTGGGGCGACTCAGTATCAACATCTGTTTGGTCATCGCCAACCGTGGTTGTATCACTGTCGATTGGTGCATTTTCTCCAGACCTTTCACTT
>NZ_JAGHQV010000230.1:0-1177 GCF_017744175.1 Thalassotalea sp. G20_0
CCCTTCGGTAGAGAGAAGAGATCCATTTTTTCCAGAGGTTCAGGAGAATAGCCGCTTTCTCCAGCATCTATGGCTTTCTTGATTTCAGGGATAGACATTCTGAAGCCGTGCGGCTTGCCATCCTTGCAGGAAGTAACCTCAACGGTTTCTGCAATAGAAAACAGAGAAAGCTTTCCGAGTCCCTTCCGTCCCATAACATCTCGGCCTTTGGGGGTTTTGGCTTCTCCGCTCTCCCTTCTTCGGTATCCAACCTTTAGATATTTATCGTTCACATCCAGTACAGACATCCCAACGCCGTCATCAGCGATACTGATACTGTCGCTTGTTTTATCAAAACGAATCTCAACCCTTCCTGCATCTGCATCCCACGCATTGGCCACCGCCTCTGTCAGCACAGCAGCAACATTGCTGTACAAATTTATACCAAGGTGGTCCAGTACATTAAGGTCAATAGTCAACTCATAATCACTGAGAGTTTGTGGCTGTTGGGCTTCGAGGTACATGAAGGGATGTCCATATCTACGGTGGAACTCATTGGTAAGCCATAGTACTACTCTTTGTCTGTTTAAGTCAGTATCACACCTCAAGCAAGTGCCAGTATGCATGCTCTGTGTCAATCAGATCCAATAGCCGCAGTGACAGGAAAAACAGTACACTCTATGCCTTACCACACTGGCTTATGGAGATACGCCACCTAACGCAGCTGACTCACAAGCATCATGTGATTACCTGCCATAAATTCCAGAGCGGTAGCGTATCAACTCATTCTCACCACTTGGGTCGCCTACGGCTCAATCTTCTGAACATGGGAAAACCATGACTGGTCAAATGAATATTTATGCCCCTCCCGAACCTGGGCAGCTTGTAGAAGTGCGCCGTCGTCAATGGATTGTTGCTGATGTGAATGCTTCTGAAATGCATATTTCACCCGGTACAAAGCAACATATGGTCAGCCTTAACTCCATAGAAGAAGACGGCTTGGGGGAAGAGTTGGAGGTGCTGTGGGAGATAGAGCCAGGAGCTCACATAATAGAACGAGCAGGCTTGCCTACCATTACCGGCATTGATGATGCAGAAAAGCTGGAAGCATTTCTGGATGCAGTTCGCTGGGGAGCAGCCACCAATGCGGACCGTGGTTTTCTTCAGGCTCCTTTTAGAAGTGGTGTGAGCATTGAAG
>NZ_JAGHQV010000231.1:0-1176 GCF_017744175.1 Thalassotalea sp. G20_0
ACCCTGCACAATGAAAATTCCACATTGCTCAGGTCATTATTGCCTGACTTGGGAGTTCTCAAGGCAAAAATGATTAAAACATTAAATGATGAACTCACTACCCGTTTTACCCGGCTCTTCTTCAGAAGCAGTCGCGAAAGAAGCCATACACAACACTGACCAGGGTCCTGTCAATACGCCACAGGGCAAGGTGTCCGTTTCATGGCACATCGGACAACAGCACCGTCTTGATTTCGCCTCAACCGGAGACATTTCACTGACCCAGCGGGATATTCAACACCTGTCAGCCCATCTGCCCGGATTCAAGCCACAGCCCGGGAATGGTGACCAGCCCCTGGTGACCGTGGAACACGTCCAGACCAACGGCCACCCGGTCATCGTGCAACGTGACAGAGCCGTTCAGGTTATGGCTCCCGATAACGACATCATACCGGATACCCTTCCACACCTTCTTTACGGGGCCTGTCGGGTTGAGTGGTTACGAAGAAAACTGTTCCCGGTCCATGCGGCCTGTATCGGCGATGCCTCGGGATGTTACCTGCTTGCCGGTTCCTCAGGCTCTGGCAAAACCACACTGGTACTGGAGCATGCCCGGCAGCACCTCAAACTGCCAGAACGAAAAATCATGTCGGCAGACAAAACCCTCGTCAGGTTTACCGATGACGGGCAACTCAAAGCCGTTGCGGGCACCAAGACCATTTCCGTGCGTAACCATGATATGCCCAAATGGGAGCCCGTGGTCAGTGCCGGCGTTGCTGAAGCAGGAAAATCCGAACAGTCCCTCACCAGTGTTGGGGACCGGACGCATTTTCAGCTGCCTTCGGATTACTATAGTGACCCGGAATCGGAAGTCCCGGTACGGGACATTGTGCTGGTCAAGTTAAACGACAATTTCATGAAAAAAACCCTGACCGCTGAAAGTGCAAGACATCAGCTGTTTACCCTGTTCCTCGACAAGCAGCGCGAGGATATTCTGATCGGTGATCATGATGCCGTCCTTGATGGAACCGTTCCTCGCGAGGTCAAAGACTACCTGGCGCAGAAGCTCGGGGATTATCTTCGCCAGGACGGGCGGCAGACACGGCAGATCAGCGGCTCACTGCAGGACGTTTACCAATCCATAATGCCCACGCTGTCCATGGACGTGCAGCCTCCACTTATGAACAAAAAAAAAAG
>NZ_JAGHQV010000232.1:0-1166 GCF_017744175.1 Thalassotalea sp. G20_0
GTGTGACAGGTTCTCAGACGTACTAACCAAAGAGAACCTTGGGAATTTTCAGCTACAGTATACAGGCGGAAGAGTCAGGGCCTTCCCGCCATTAAAGACTCTCAGTCTGTTTATGCACCAGGTGGCCAGTTAGAATAAGTCCTTCCGTAATACCCTGATCGCTGATACACGAGATCAGATAGCCATGGGACGTGAACCCAATAAAACCGGCAGCAGTAGCTACTGCAATGCAAGGCAGCGCCTCACGGAAGAGAGTCTCATGACACTCCTGACTCAATCCGGTAATAACCTCGGTAGTGCCAGCCTGGAGTCGTGGCTCTGGTTTAATCGCAGAGTCGTCATTGTCGATGGCTCGACGCTCTCCATGCCAGAGACAGCCGAGAATCAGAAAACGTACCCTCAATATGGTTCGCAAAAAAAGAGGTTGGAAATCCGCTCCTGAGAATAGAAGCTCTCACGGCAGTAGGCAGTGGTGCTCTACTGGCCTACGCGGTCGCTCCCTACAAAGGCAAACAAACTGGCGAAGTCACGCTATTCAGGCAACTGGTGGGACAGCTTAAAGCCGGTGACATCGTTCTGGGTGATACCATTTTTGAAAATTACTTTCTACTCGCGCTGCTCCAGATAGGCGACATTGATGCGGTCTGTGAGAAAAATAGAGCCCGACATGTAGACTTCAGGCAATGTGACCAGAAGCTGTAGAAGAAAGACGGGCTAATCCACCTGACCAAACCGGCACGCCCAGACTGGATGAGCCGTGAGTACTAGGAGGCTGTCCGAGAATAGCCTGATTAAGTATAATCAGGCATCTTCTGCCCACTTTGTTGTTGCTGAAACGGATGTCATCAATCAAATTCAAAGATAACCCTGCTGACTTTAACCAGCACCTGATGTTCCCCTCGAACATTTTCGACCTGCTGCCACCAGATCATGACTGCTTCATTTTTGAAGATATCTTCAAGCACATCGATACCTCTGAAGTGGAAAAGCAGTATCACCATCTTGGCCAGAATGCCTACCACCCACGACTGATCATATCGATTCTGATCTACGCATACAGTCATGGTGTTTTCAGCTCCAGGGAGATTGAACGACGCTCTAACCAGGACCTGGCTTTCATGTATATCGCCAAACAGAACTGCCCAAATTTCCGGGTGCTCAGTGAC
>NZ_JAGHQV010000233.1:0-1165 GCF_017744175.1 Thalassotalea sp. G20_0
AAACAAATCACTTGTGAGGGCGTCCTTATAAGCAATTTTTACATGGTCCCGGGTCTCATCATTGGCGGAGACATTGATCAAAAAGTTATGCATGGGGGCGATTTTGTTATCCGGCTGCAGGGCATTGACGCAGCGGTTGTAATCGTCCAGGGAGATTTGAAAGGTCAGCTCTTTGTCTCCCATCATCACGGTGATGGTTTTACTGTTGTTCATAAAAAGCCTTGGGAATTGGTTGGCTGTTGTAAAACGGGCGGATCATTTTCATGGGCAGTTTTGGCCTCAGGGTGACAAATTCATTCACCTGATCCGGTTTTGGAATGCAGCGGACATCCATCACTGAACGGTCCGGCCTCTGGTAAACCAGCACCCAGAGTTTCATTTTATGGCACTCATCCAAAGCAGCCCGAAGATTCTCAGCGTTCATAATGCCTCCGGTTGAGCTGCAACCAAAAAGCATCAGCACTGTTATCAGGAGTAATGTTTTAGCCAGGCGTCCCGGTAATCCTTCCATTGGGCGGCTCCCAGATAAGTGTTCCAGTGGTCTTTGGCGTATTGCGCCAGCCCATCAATATCAAAAGGTTGTGGCAGTTGCTCCGGAATCCTCAGCAGATAGACCCGCCCAATAGCGGCCCCGAAAACCGGATTAAATGCCATGTATTCAGCGGGATTCGGCAGGTCATGGGCGAGCATAACAAACCGTTCCTGGTTGTGCTTGATGTAGGCCACCACATCGTCATAGGTGGCAGGCTCCATCTGGAAGATTCCCAGGGCTGGCCCGTTGATCTGTTTGATGTAGTGAAAATCACCGCTTTCATGGGCGGCGATCATACATAAAAGCCGGATGGCGCTTTCACTATCCGGCAGTTCGTACCATTGCAGAGCCTGCTTGACGATGGCCCGGCAGACCTGTCCCAATTCGGAGACAGCCAGTGTCATCAGGCCACCCTCAGATCATCGGTGTCATTCCTGGATAGATAGGGCGTGTCATTGATCTTCACAAAATCCGGGCTGGTCACTTCAAAGGGCAAAGTGGTGGCGTGTTTCTCACCGCCAGCGGAATCAATATCCAATAATCCTGAGATTTTCAGCAGGCAGCCAAACAGCTCCACTTTCATTTCTTCGGTGCCGGTGTCGGCGTAAGTGTTGATGTCAAAGGGTTCCAGGT
>NZ_JAGHQV010000234.1:0-1151 GCF_017744175.1 Thalassotalea sp. G20_0
ATTGAAATCCCTGCTAACCAGCTTTTGAACAAAGATTTAATGAAACCATATATTGATCAAATAAAGATCAGGATAGGCATCCCGCCACAGGGTCATGACTCTGTTTCACTTAAAAGAGGGTGGACAGATGCTGCATACGTGACTGCCGAAGAACATTTACAAGAGCAAACCAACCCGGCAAAGAGGAAGAAAACAAACATTCAGTAATCGCCTTCCTCCCATCATGACTCAAGTAAACTTTTCCGCACAATGAACTTCTGGGAAGAACAGCAGTCTGCTTTTTATATTTTCATGAATTAATGAAATATAACTATGGATAGAAGTTCTGCTGGTATCAGTGGCAAATACGCAAGATCAGGTAATAATGACAACCAACCGAATGGCCATGCCGCTTCCAGGCGTGGGCGATATAGACAAGCCACAGTCAGACAGTGGGATAATGCCCCACGCACACCCCCGGGGCGTAATAAATTTTACCATTCTGCTGCCGCAGGCCCTTCTCAATATCTACTGCGCCGTTCAGTAAACCCTGTTCAAAATTTTCATGCTCTCACCAAACAGGAAATAATGGCTGGTCTGGTGAGTAAATCGGATCGTTTCGGTCATCGCTATGATGGAAGAGATCACGGCCTATATGCCAGTTCCATTAAAAAATACACGTCAGCGTCTAAAAGACCGTTAAATCGAGGGGAACAAAGCCAGCTGATGCGTTTACTGCAAAATTTCACAGCAACGCGGAGCTGGAATTGGCGAAGCCTGACGACAACACTGCACTCATTTACTTCAGCGGGTGTTTTTACCCCTCATAGACCCATAGATGAGCGTGTTCAGCACACTCAGGCTGCCTTATTATCGACGCTACTGGATGCAATAATATTCAAGTGCAACCAAAAACCTGAAGCCAGTGATATTGGTGCCCAGGGTATCGCTAACCAGCTGTGGGCCATGGCGAAACTGGTGGACAACGGGCATGAACTAACACCAGGGCTCAACGAGGCCGTGGCCGCACTGTTGCCCCTCGTGAACGCACAGAAAGACCAATTTATTCCTCAGCATATTGCCAACCTGCTGTGGGCCATGGCGAAACTGGTGGACAACGGGCTGGAGCGCACAGCAGAGTTCAAAGAGGCTGTGGTCTTGTTGTTGCCCCA
>NZ_JAGHQV010000235.1:0-1150 GCF_017744175.1 Thalassotalea sp. G20_0
TTTTGATTTCTACCGCCACTCCCATGCCAGGGCTCAGATTAACCCTGCGGTTTTCCACCGCCATCCAGGCTTTTTCTATCTCAACATTGGCCAGATAACGCAGGCCCTGCTCTTCATCACTGACCGCATCATCCGAAATATGCGTCAGTTCACCGTTAATAATCCCGTATTTGGTAAAGTTGAAGGTGTCTATCTTGACTTCAGCCACCTGACCTTCATGGACAAAGCCAATATCCTTGTTCAGCACCCAGGCTTCGACTTCCATGGTTGCTTCCGCTGGCACAATCTGCATCAGGGGCTGTGCTGGCTGTACCACACCACCGATGGTATGAACCTGCAATTGCTGAACCGTCCCATCAATGGGCGAAAGGATTTGCTGCTGATCGTGCAATACCCTGGCCTTGATGCTCTCCTGTCTAAGACTGTCCAGCTGACGACGCAGCTGCTCCTGCTGGTCAAGGCTTTCCCGTCGGGTTCTGGCATGGAGGCTGAGCTGCTGATTCCGGATCGCTTCCATGTCCGCCGACAGCTGCTGTACGGCTGCCTGCTGCGCCTTAAGGTCTTCTTCCAGTTCAATACGTTGCTGCTCCAACTCCAGATATTGTACTTTAGAACCGTAGTTTTTCTGGTAAAGGCCAGCCAGCGCCTGGGTACGTTCTTCAATAATAGGGAGTACCCGTTGCAGTTTGGTGACAACAGCCTCAAGGGTTTGCCGTTCTGCTGCCTTGCTTTTCTGCTGGCTTTTCAGCGTTTCCAACGCTGAGACATAGTCTTCTATCTGCTGTGCCAACAGCTGCTCTTCAAAAAGCAACGCTTCGGTTGTCCTGCTGGACTGGGCATCATTCAGATAGTGAGTCAATTCGGGTACTGTCCGGTTGCCTGAATCAAGGTAGTGAACAAAGGTCTTCTCCCTGGCCTGCTGTAGCGATAACGCGGCGATCTCTTTGGACAACCTTACCCATTCAGCTTCGGTCACGGTATCCACCAGAGTGATCAAAGGATCACCGGCGTTGACAACATCCCCTTCACGAACATGGATAGTCTGTACTTCCCCGATCACCATGGGCTGTATAGTTTTCACCCGCTCCCCCGGTACAATCTTGCCCTGGGCGGTAGCAACAATATCCACTTTACCCACACAGGCCCAGAT
>NZ_JAGHQV010000236.1:0-1146 GCF_017744175.1 Thalassotalea sp. G20_0
GATTTTTCAGGGTGTTAAACGTTTGATTTTCAATATGCCAACGGCAACGACCTCCTCTCATGACAGCTTCAACTGTCTCATCGGTTAATTCAATGTCGGTTACCCAGCACCATGCATGTTGAATTCCCTTTTTATCGACTTCAATATAATCCAGAACATTGACTAATTCTGCATGGTCTTGCAGGTTCAGAGGGACTTTGTTTGCAAAACGAAATTTATGCTTAACATTATTTTCTTTATCAACAATCGTATGATGATTGACATCGCCCTCATCATAGAGGGTATTCATTGCCTCAATAAGCGACACATGATCACCATCCTTGGCAACGATAATATAATGCCAACCATACTTCTTGATCAGAGCAATGGTGGGGTTGTCAGCGTATAAGCCATCCAGAAGGATGATCAATTTTAACTGTGGATGGTCGTGTTTCACCTGCTCAAGAAAACGTTTGATTGCCGCTTTCTCACAATCGTTTTTGGTAGAACCATCCTGCCGAACAATAGCCTCGGGAGCCAAAGGGATTACCGTTTTTTGATCCGGATGGACAATACAACCACCCATTATATTGTGATAGAAAGTTTCATTCTTTTTGCCTTCATTTTTAATACAGCAATCTTCACAACGACATTTTCCAGAGTAAAAAAGACCTGTGCCATCAATCGGGAGTAAATAATAGTCCTTCAGTCTGCTACATTTAAATTTAAAGGCCTGCAATGCACCATTACGCTGAACAACGGTAAACAATTCTTTAAATGGTTTCTTTGAATAACAGGGGTTAATATAATCAACAACCTCCCGCATTCGTGTGTCAGAGGGTACTTTTCCATCTTCAACGTGGTACATTTTTTCAAGGTTATGGCAGCAAATCTTATCAGCCCGCTCTTTATCAAACCCTAAAAGCGAACCATGCTTTTGATGCATCATGGCAAAAGCAGATTTTAAAAAGTTAGGAAATGGAATAGGGCTCTTATTAGTACGATGATCTTCTATACCTTCAAAGCATTCTGATACTTTTTTTATCAAGTACGTGGCACTAAGTTGCCTGACTTGTTTCTGAATGGCTGTACACATAATCCACCCAACGACACTGGTTTTATAAGAGATTATTTTAGTCGATAAATTGCGCGGGCTCTGTTTTTATT
>NZ_JAGHQV010000237.1:0-1143 GCF_017744175.1 Thalassotalea sp. G20_0
CATTTGGGCTAGTTTAGCCTCAAGCCTGATCGCATAGGGTTCCCGTTTGTCCTGAGGCTTTTCATACCATTGTTCTGTGAATTCAGTTGCCTTGAAAAAGGCGGTCAACTGTTCCAGTGTCCAGTTCTTTATAACAAGGCCGGTGTCCGTGAGGGTAAAATCCGGTTTTTGGAGTACAACCGGTTCACCATCGGGTGGCATGACAGTAAGCTTTTGATTCCTGAATTGATACTCTGTTTGTTTAAGCTCGAACAGTATGGCCGTGATAAAGTGCCACAGGCGTTCCTGGCCCAACATGACGTGATCGCCATCAACAATCACGCCTCTTTCATCATCAGTTGCTACCCGGTTTGAAAAGCAGAGATCGGGTATATCGATGTGTTCAGGCAGATAGTGGTTTGTCAGTAACATTCCTTCCAGTAACCGTTGCTGAGTAGCTACATCAGGAGCGGCTTCAGGTTTAGCCTGGTATTCAAGACAAGCATCCATGACTAGCTGCATTTTGTGTGGTCCGAGTACCCGATGTAACCCGTGCCATTGTGAGATGGTGGGCACGGTTTTGAATAGCTCATCCATCTTATCCGCGTATTTTGAGCGGTTATCTTCTGATTGTTGCCAGAGAATCTCCAGCATTATGCGTTTCGACAGCGTGTACTCAAATCGCTCGCCAAGCTGTTGGCAAAGTGGTTTTAATGCATACCACTGTTCCTGAGTTGGGGGTGGCTTAAGGTTTCTGCACAGTTCAAGGTATTCCTGCATCTCAGATTCAGGGAGCTGCGTTAGTGCAAATTTTGTTAAAGCCAGTGGTGCAGGAATGGATAATGCCTGAGTGAGTAAGCCTTTGCAGCGTGGATTTTCACGATATTTTTCAATCCAGAACGGGATACCAGTTCCTCCATGGATAGCCAATATCGGTAGCAATGATTTCAGCGCAGCACGAACAGCCACTCTGTCATGTCGAGAACTCTTGTGGGCAGCCAGATATTGTTGGAATTCGGCAATTTTCATGCGCCATTTTGCGGGTCCAGAGAAGAACAGAGCCAATGCTTTCATTTGACTTGATTCTAAAAGATCTTCATCACTATTGTCGTCTCCATGTTCAGTACAACCATGCTGATTAAGACATTGGCGAAGTGTTTTCTC
>NZ_JAGHQV010000238.1:0-1130 GCF_017744175.1 Thalassotalea sp. G20_0
ACCCGTTATTCAGCCACGACCACCAATGCCCGGCAGAAGAGTTGCTGCTGCGTCAGGTGCTGCGTTTTGGGGATATCGTCGATACTCTCGCCCAAAGAGGCTGTTCGACCATCAAACCGACTTCGGGTTCAGCCGCAATGGACGCTCCGGAAATGGTCCATGATAACCATGCACATCCAGAAACGATCGAGCTGTTGGACGTCGTCAATGATCGGCACTTTACCATGCTGATCCGGGCGGCATTGTCGGGTTTTCGAAGTCTGGCCAGCATTACCGGGGGGTGGCATCAACAAACAGCCAACCCGTTCACCAGTAAATATGGTCTGCCGGTAGATAACCATAAACGACGATTAATGATTGAACAGGCACCTGATCCCTATGGGTGTTTGCATGAGTGTCTGAATGATCTGGTCCGATTCATTATCGCCAGAAAGGCCGAGTTTACAGCTCACTTCACAGAAAACGTCCCCCGAAGCCATGACAATTTCCGGCTACCTGATTACCCGGATCCGGATGTCGACTTTGGTGGGGCTTATCGATCACTGCACAATGAAGAGGAACTGCGACAAATCAGGCTACCCGAAACAATGACTCTGGCAGAAAAGATTATTGCAGTGGCAGAGCAACGCAAGCTGGAAAAATTTATCGCTCCTGCCACCAGTGCAGCCCTGCAAACTGAGACGAATCGGTTACAACAGGAAGGTATACATCCGACTTCAGGCACACCATCACAATCGGAACTTCAGCGAATGTTCAAACACCCGGGTACGGCCGATGCCCGCCTACTCAGTGAACGCGGGTATGAGGTGAGATCTTCTTTGATTGAAGGAAAAACCTTTTACCGCATGACACCGAAACTCAAAAAGTCGCATCCTGAGCTTGATCAACCCTCAACATTCCTGCCACCAGACAATCATGAAAGGAATGTAACCGGCTGCCAACCGACCAAAGTGACACGTTACTGTTCTTTGTCCTGAGCCAGGACGGTATTCGCAAAAACGTCAACACACAAACAGGAAAAAGTGAAAACCTCCACTATCAACAGCTAAAAAGTGGAGGTCATCAGCTTGAAATGCGGGGAAATTAAATTGTTATAATTTTTACCATGTCATTATCGGTATCCATTGGAT
>NZ_JAGHQV010000239.1:0-1127 GCF_017744175.1 Thalassotalea sp. G20_0
TATTGATCTACACCTATTATAGGTAGCTACTGTCGTATGGTATTATCACCGCCTTCATAGATGAGGCAGTAATGAACAATATTGACGGTCGCAGGCTTTCAGACTCCCTTAGGGAAGAAATTCGATTTAAAGCAATAAAGGACTGGCATGCAGGCATGAGTCCTACCAATCTTGCCCACAAGTATGGAACCTCAAGAAAAATAGTCTATCAATGGATAGACCGATACAATCAGGATGGCTGGGACGGCCTGAAAACCCGTACAGGTAAAACTGGCCCCAAGCCAAGGCTGTCACCGGAGCAGGAGCAACAGCTAAAGCTACTTTTGAGAACCCGCACACCTATTGATTATGGCTACCAAACTACATTGTGGACATGCCAGATCATAGCAGCGCTTATTGAAAAGACTTTTCAGGTTAAGTATGTGCCTGGCGGTGTTCGCAAACTGTTAAAACGCTTGGGTTTCTCACCCCAAAAGCCTCGCTGGGGAGCTTGGGAACAGGATAAAAAAAAATAGAAGAGTGGCATGGTGAGCGTTATCCCGCGATACTTCGGCAAGCAGAAGAACAAGATGCCATCATCTTCTTTCTGGATGAATCTACAGCAAAATCTGAGTGCCATCGTGGCAGGACATGGGGCATAAAAGGGCTGACTCCTGTTGTAAAAACAACAGGCTCCAGACACAGATTGAATATTGTTTCTGTAGTGAGCTCAGAAGGTATCCTGAGATACCGAACTTTTACCGGAAAAATGGATCGATTTATGTTTGTTGACTATCTGAAGTCATTGGTCCGCAGCGTTGACAAGCCAGTGATCATAATCACAGATGGTCACCCTGCACACCGGGCAAAATATACGAAAGATTATGTAGAGCAAGAACCCAAGCTGCTTGGGCTTCACTTGCTGCCAAGCTATTCTCCTGAGTTAAATCCTGATGAACAGGTCTGGAATCAGCTCAAAGAAAAGCTGGGAAAAGCCGCTTTGAAGACCAAAGATGAGTTCATAGGTTTTGTTCGTAGTAAGATGCGATCGCTACAAAAGACGCCTGAATTGGTGAAAGGTTTTTTCAGGTTGCATGACACCAGCTATGCTTGCAGGCAGTGTTACCTATAACAGTCATAAATTAGTA